>JACZVE010000193.1 GCA_022572825.1 SAR324 cluster bacterium | reverse complement strand
TTCGAGGCGCCACGGGAAACGGGCGCCGACGAGGGGAGTGAGAGCGCCCGGATCACTGGGGGGCGCGACGGATTCAGAACGAGACGGCGAAATCCACGGTGGTTGCGCCGAACAATATGCTCAGGGTCAAACCGTAAGCTACACTGCCCGCGACGTGCCACAGCCCGACCCAGAATCCGCTCCCTATTGCGTGCGCGAGAGGACCCTGATTGAAAGCCATCAGGCCCAGCACGATACTCACCGCGAGTCCGCGGGCGATGCCCACCAGCGCCCCCAGCCCCAGCAGGGGTTGTATTTCCAGATACGCAAAATTCCGGCCCAGGGCCAGGTAGACGACGCCGAACAGCAAACCCGCGGCGATGTATACGAGGGCACCCGGCACCAGCGAACCGCCGCTGGGGGTTGGAATCGCGCTGCCGATTGCCTTCACGGATGCCACGCTGCTCACGCCGGACTGAGCGACCCCATATAGCAGGATCGTCATCACCGCGGTCGCAATCAAACCGAATAGCAAGGCGTACAACGTCTCCATTAAGGACCAGCTCCTCTTTTGGTCAACCCGGTATTCCAACTGCTCACGGAGGATAGACTTTGCGGAGCATTCCACCCGATCGGCCAGGGCGAAGAACAACAACCCCGCCGGCGACCGTGCGGGAGCTTACACTCACGCGGACACCCTCCGATGCGGAGAGATAGTGTAGCAGCCCGAGGCGGTCAAATTCCATCAATTACCGTAGGCTCCGCACAGGGGATGTAGAATTGTGCTCCCGTCAGAATTCCACTCCCGTCAGAACCCCGGCCCGCGCACGGGGAGGGGGCACTCATTTGCGTTGATCCGCGGTTGCTCCTGAAATTCAGGGAACGGCGCACCCGGCTGCGGCTAGCTTGGGAACCCCACCGCCTTTTCGGGCTGAATGCGATAGATCACCCGTATTTGGTCGTCTTTACGATAGGGGTAAGTGTCGACGCCCATGTATTTCTTCGCCAGCCTGTCGATGGCCTCGTCCGCCCCGTCGGTGGTGATCTCGACCACGGTGCCCCGCAGCTCCAGGTAGCGGTAGGGATCGTCGGGATCGGAGATGCACACGGTGACCTTGTTGTCGCGGCGCATGGCTCTGTCCTTCAGCCGGCCCTGCACCGAATTGATGACCACGCGATCGCCCTCCAGCGTACACCACACCGGATTGACCAGAATCGATCCATCGGAAAGGTGGCAGGCCAGATGGGCGAACGCTTTTTTCTCGAACAGGTCTTTGTGGCTACTGGGAATGATTGCCGCCATGTAATACGTCTCCTGTGCCAGGTAATCGTTTCCTGCGCGGGTCGCGCTGTCACGGTCTTGCGATTGGCCGAAGATCAGCAACTGCGGGATCCTATTCTGAGCAAACGGCGGAGGGGTTATTTCGACGCGACGACCATGATCTCCACCAGATATTGCGGGCGCGCCAGCAGGGCAGCCACCGTGGCCCGCGCCGGCGTATTGCCCGCATCCACCCACGCATCCCACACCTGATTCATCCCCTCGAAGTGGCGCATATCCGATAGGAATATCACCGTGGACAACAAGTTGGACTTCGAGCTGCCGGCTTTGGCCAGCAGGGCATCGATTTTGCTCAGCACCGACTGCGTTTGTCCTTTGATGTCCGCGTTGGGATCGTCTGCTACCTGGCCCGCGAGATAGACGGTATCTCCGCTTACGACGCACTGGCTCATGCGCGGGCCTGTTTCGATTCGGGTAATTGCCATTACATCGCCTCCTGGTTGACGGGATTGGCAGGTCGATTGGCATCGTCGCTTTTGGGCATTTATCAAATCGCGCCCCACATTGCCAGTGCGGCATTGCGCGCCCAATGGGTGTACGCCGCATGGCGACGGCGGCCCTCTCGTCCGGGCAGCATACCGGACGCGGGGGCGGCGCAGTGCGCCGGAGCCGCCAGGCTACAAGTGCGCCCGCAAGAACACCAGGGAGCGCTCCCAGGCTTGCCGGGCGGCGGCGGCGTCATAAACGGCGGCGTCCTCATTGAAGAACGCGTGGGCGGCGTCGTAGCGGAAGAGCTCGTGGTGGATCCCCGCCGCCTTCATCTGCGCCTCGAGGGCGTCGACGGCAGCCGGCGTACACCAGTCGTCCTGATTGGCGAAATGCCCCTGAAACGGCACACGGATTTCGCGCGGATCGGCGGCCTCGGCCGGCGGAATACCGTAAAAACACACGGCCGCGTCCAACTCGGACACCTCGACGCCGGCGATGACGGTCAGCGCACCACCCATACAGAAGCCCAGCACGGCCGTCTTGCGGCCGTTTGGCTTGAGATGCTGGGCCGCGCCGCGCACGTCCTGGCGCGTGGCCCCAGGCCAGTCCAACCCCGTCATCAGATGATTTGCCTCGTCCGGGCTTTGCGTCACGCTCCCCCGGTAGAGGTCGGGCACCAAAGCCCGATAGCCCTGCTCCGCCAGCCGATCGGCGACGCCCTTGATCTGGCTGTTCAGCCCCCACCATTCCTGGAGGACCACCACATTGGGCGCATCGTCTCCGGCTGCGGGCGTGGCCAGGTAGCCCGGCGCGGTGCTTCCGTCGGGACACCTGAATTGAATGATCTCGCTCATTTGGAAAAGCTCCTTGGTACTCCTCCGTTAGGTTCACCCGCAAATGGACACGGATAAACACGGATTAGATGAATGTGCTCATTCCCTTGGCTCAGCAAAGCCGGTGAATTTGGCGCTAAATATGACGCTCTCCCGTGCTTGGTGCAATTTGGGCCTGGGGGCGAGGCTTCACATTCGCAAACACACACTCAAGGGCGAACGATACCGGCGGCTTACCGAGCCAAGGGAATAGGCATAACATCAATTCAGGAGGCCGCCTCGGCCGAGCGCGCTTCGTCTTGCCGCTCGCGGAACTCGAGCACGGCGTGCAGCAGGGCCTTGGCGAACGTGGCCAACGGGATGGCGAGCACCACGCCCCAGAACCCCCACAGGCTGCCGAAGATGAACACGGCCAGCAGAATGACGATGGGGTGCAACTTTACCGTTTCGGAGAAGATCAACGGTGCCAGCACATTTCCGTCAAGGAACTGGATCACCGAATAGGCGATCAGCAGCCAGCCGAGATCCCAGGTCATGCCCCATTGCAGATAGCCCTGAATGAACAGGGGTATCGTGACGCCCAACGCGCCCACATAGGGAATCAGCACGGACAACCCCGTCAGCACACCGTAGACCACTGGAAATTCGAAGCCCAGCAGGATAAACACCAGCCAGGTGACGATGCCGACGATGAGAATCTCCCAAACCTTGCCCCGCACGTAGTTGCCGATCTGCTGCTCCATTTCCAGCCAGATCCGGGTGACCAGCTCGCGCCGCCGCGGCAGGCATCTCAGGATGCCCCGCGCCAGCAAGTCCTTGTCCTTCAGGAAAAAGAACACCAGCAGGGGCACCAAAAAGAGGAATACGATCCAGCTCGTCACCTGGGGGAGCAAACCGATGGAGCCGGTCACCAGCACCGTGAACCACTGCTGAACGTTGCGGACGAGGAATTCGGCCGCGTCCCCGCGCAGATTCTCGGGCAGCAGTCCGAAGAACGGATCGGGCAGCTGCTGAAATTGCTGAATCAATCGATCGGCGTTGGCCCCTACGCTGCGGGCCGCCGTCAGCGCGCGCCGCGTGGCGAGCTGCAGGGGCCCGATCAGCAGGGCCAGGTACACGAGCAGATACGCGGAAAATACGATGCCGACCGCCTGCCAGCGCCGCATTCCTCTCCGCACGAGTTGAACGACCCCGCTATCCAGGAAGTAGGCGAACAGGAAGGCGATGATGAAGGGAATGAGCTGAAAGCCGAAGAAATAGAGCATGCCGGAAACGATTCCCAGCACGAAGAACAGGGCAATAAACTGGGGGTCGGTAAGGTATGCCTTGAAGCTGGGTGTTCCCTCGTTCATATCGCTCGCCGGTGCGCCCGGGCCTCGATGGCGTGCTATTGCAGAAGCGGCCCCGCCGGCCCAACCCAAGCGGGCTCCACACCCGGCCGGGGAGGGGCGAATCGCCACGACGCCGGTCGCATCCACGCCCGTGAGCCGGTTTCCCGCCCCAGCCGATCAGGGCGTCCGATGCACCTTCAATTGAGCCGGCTCATGCGCTGGCGCGCCCGTTCCAGGTAGGGCTGCACCGCGTCGGCGCCGGGATGCTGCGGCATCAGCGCCAGAAAACGTTCCAGGTCTGCCCGCGCTTCGGCGTAGCGGTCGAGATGATAATGAAGCAGGCCGCGGTCGCGCAGCTCCTGGGGCTCTTCCGGGGCCAGCAGCAGGATGCGATCCATGCAGGCCAGGGCCTCGCTGAGTTGTCCCAGCCGCAGGTAGATGAGCTTCAGGTTGGTCAGCATCCGCCGCAGCATCGATTTGGCCGGCACCGGCCGCATCAGGGCCGGTTCGAGCACGGCCGAGGGACCCATCACCGAGCGCAACAGGCCGGCACAATCCTCTTCGCTCAGGATGCGGCCGCCAAACGGATCGATGACGATCTCCGGGCCCGGCGCCACAAGCCTGACCAGGAAGTGACCGGGAAAGTTGACGCCTGCCAGGGTGATGCCCAGCCGTTTGCCCACCTCGATGTACACCAGCGCCAGGGTAATGGGGATGCCTGTGCGCCGCGCCAGCACCTGGTTGAGGAAGCTGTTGCGGGGATCATAATAGTCCACGTCATTGCCGCGGAAGCCCTGCTCGTCGTGCAGCCATCGCATCAGCGCCTCCACCTGCCCCGCTTCCGTCGCTTCCGCCCGCAAGTGATTGCCGGCGGCGGCGGCCAAGGCGTCGAGCTGCCGCAGGCACAGCTCTCGATCCAGGTGCGGCTCCGCCACCTCGGCGATCGACAATGCGGCATGCGCCAGATCGATCCGCTCGTCCGGTGTGGCGGCCAATTGCGAGAATGTCTCCGCAGCGCTTGCTGGCATGGTGCCCTGTCGGCCGGATTGGCGCCGGCCATACTTTCGGGTTAGCAACCGTCCGCTGGGGAATGTGTCGCTCGGACGAAAATCCGTCCGTTTATCAGTTTACCTTGATGAGCAGTTGCGCCGCGGCAAGATGGCCCTGCGCGATCAGCGCCTTGCCGGTTGCCGTTGCCCGGTCCAGGCCGGTGGCGTCCTGCCGGCAGTCGGATTCCGCCTCGGCCAGCATCCGCTTCGCACCGTCGATGAAGCTCACGATGCGGGACCTCTTCTTAGCATCCACCTCATCCAGTTGCGCTTCAGTCGTGGTCAGCGACGCCTGCGTGGATTTTATTACCGATTCGCACCCCGCCGCGGCGCCGGGCGGGGAGATGACCCACAGCGCGGTCAGCACGATCAGGAGAATCCCATAACGCTTCACAATGACCTCTCATCGCTGGCTGCGCGCGGGGCGATTGCGATTCGTGCAATCGTCGTAATCACGGCCGGCTCTCAGCCCGCCGAAGCGCGAACGATACGCCCGGGCCGTTTTTCAATCCGCCGGCGGGCAACCGGCGACGCCCGCTGGCATTCTAGCATCGATGCGTGCCCGCCACCACGTTCACTGCACCTGCCCGCCAGCGCTTCCATGGATAGCGGCTGCCGACACGCTCACCCCTGTCCCGGACGGAGCCGCTTGATCCGCCTCAAGAGGAGGCTCAGCAGCGTCACGAGCAGCGCCGGCACGAGCATCAGGCCGACCGCATACACCACGCTGGAGTAGATGCCGGTGAGGTACAGCCAGATCATGCTGAGGAAGGCGAAAGCCAACAGAAAAACCTGCCGGTCGCTCAATCCCAGCATCGCCGGGCGCAACAGGAACCAGATAACCCATGTGCTGACAAATAGCACTACTACGCCCAGGAAGCTCAGCACGCGGGCAATGAGGGTCCACGTTTCCCGCGCGTAATCGATCACCTGCGTGTAGTATTGCTGGCCGCGGCTCAACCAGCGATCGAGCCTTTGCGCACCCCAGAAAACCTGCTGAGTGCGCGGCCCCCTCACCGTCGTGTCGTAGCCCACGCTCCAGGATGTGCGATGCGAAGAAGGCCAGGCGCGGGAGATGCGCACCAGGTCGCCTTGGGGCGAACGCAGCAGGTAGGAGACCTCGACCATCTCGTAACGGGCCAGGGACCCGCCGAGATCGAGCGGATCAAACCGCGACACTCGGGGCACGGTCTCGTTCGCCGCCACGGCGAGGGGCAGCGCCCATGCGAGCAGGAAGAGCAATACGATGAAGCGGAGTTTCCGGCGGTCACCCATGGCACCCTCCGTGGTTGGCGAACATGCGGATTGGCGACGAATTGCACGCCCTATCCTAGCGGGGTGCCCGGCGCCTGTCATGCGCACCCGCCGACCCCTTCGCGTCAAAGATTCGCTCTATC
>JACZVE010000192.1 GCA_022572825.1 SAR324 cluster bacterium | reverse complement strand
TGATGGGCATGTAATTCTTATTTTTGTTTATCCGCGTCCATCGGTGCCAAGATCGAACACAGCATATAGGAAGCCTCTGGCGGTTTACCGCAGCGGGATGAGATGATAAGCACGAAGGCGTGCGCACCTCCCGCGGGCAGCGGCGCGGAAGGTTCTTCACGGAAAACTCTGGGCGGACGGTTGGCCCCGTTCGGTCCGGAAACGATTGGAAGGGAACGACAGATGAAAGAGATGACGGGCCGTGGCGCCTTTTTGACCGTCCTGGAGGACGAAGGGATCGAGTACCTGTTCGGCAACCCGGGGACGACCGAGCTACCCATCATGGACGCGCTGGTGGATCATCCCCGCCTGAAGTACGTGCTGGGCTTGCAGGAATCGGTCGTGGTGGCGATGGCGGACGGCTATTCCCGCGCCTCCGGCAGGCTCTCCTGCGCCAACGTCCACGTCGCTCCCGGATTGGGAAATGCCATTGGCGCCATGTTCAACGCCAACTTCTTCGGCTCCCCGGTCATCGTCACCGCCGGCCAGCAGGAGCGGGGCCTGGCGCTCACCGAGCCGATGCTTTACAGCGACCTGGTGCCCATGGCGGCCCCCGTGGTGAAATGGGCCACCGAGGTGCAGCGCGTGGCCGATGTGCCCCGATTGTTCCGGCGGGCCGCCAAGGTCGCGCTCACGCCGCCGACAGGTCCGGTGTTCGTCTCCCTGCCGGGCGATGTCCTCTTGGGCGCCGCCGAGATGGAGCTGGGCGCACCCACGCGGGTGGACAGCCGCACACGGCCCGGCGACGAGGGCCTGCAAGGCCTCGCGGAGCGCCTGCTGGCGGCCGGCGCCCCGGCCATCATCGCCAGCCAGGAAGTCTACTCCAGCGACGCCTTCGACGAGCTCACCGCGGTCGCGGAGCTGCTGGGCGCGCCGGTGTTCAATCAGTCGGTGCCCTGCCTGGCCGTGTTCCCCACCGAGCATCGGCTGTTCATGGGCGAGCTGACCCGCAATCAACAACGGGTGCGACGGCTGCTGGAGCCCAGCGACCTGCTGTTCATGGTGGGCGGAGACGGGCTGCGCATGTCCATCCCGGGGCCGGTGGAGCCGCTGCCGCCGGGCTTGCCCATCGTGCAGGTAGGCACGCGCGACTGGGAGCTGGGGAAGAACTATCCGACGGAGATCGCCCTGGATGCGGACGTCAAGGAAACGCTCAAGGCGCTGGTGCCGCTGCTGGAAAGCCAGCGCACTCCTGCCCAGGCCGAAGCGGCCCGCCAGCGCGCCGAGCGGATCCAGTCGGATAATTGGAGCGCCAAGCGGGCGGTGCTGATGGAGAAGACCGAGAACCTGGCCACGACCAAGCCGATCATGCCCGACTATCTGATGATGCAGATCGCCAACGCCATCCCGGACGACGGGGTGATCGTGGACGAGGGCATCACCTGCTCCCGCAACCTGTTCAACCTGCTCACCGTGAAGCACCGCCAGCGCATCTACGGGCTGGCCAGTGGCGGCATCGGCTGGGGGATTGCCGGGGCGCTGGGTGTGCAGCTCGCCTTGCCGGAGCGCCGGGTAGTGGCGGTGATCGGCGACGGCAGCTCCCTGTACAGCATCCAGGCCCTGTGGACCGCCGCGCACATGCGGCTTCCCGTCACCTTCGTGATCGCCAACAACGGGGCCTACAGCATCCTCAAGGAGCGGCTGGTCGCCTTCGGCGGCTCGTCGGTGGCCAAGGAGACCATGATCGGAATGGACTTCGATCCGCCCATCAATTTTCCCGCACTGGCCGAATCCATGGGCGTCACGGCCCGGCGGATCGAGGAGCCGGCTGACATCGCGCCGGCGCTGCACTGGGCCATCGCGGAGGAGCGCCCCGTGTTGCTGGACGTGGCCGTTCACGATGGCTTCCGCAATTAAGATTTGGTCAATGTCCTCCGCGAAACCCGCGCCCATCCACTCTCTCGGCGGCCTGTGGGTGTTCAGAGGGAGACGGTCTTCCCGTCCTCGGCGCACTCGATGTCCAACTCGTTTACGCGGGCCAGCATGTCCGCGCTCATATGGGTGAGGATGAGGCGCTTGGGCCGCAGCTCGTCCAGATGGGCGCGCAGCGTTTCCAGGTCCAGGTGGAACTTGACCTTTTTGTCGTAGAAGTATGCCTCGGCGATGAGCAGGTCCGCCTCCCGCGCCGCGGGGATCAGGGCTTCGCACCACTCCGTGTCGCCAGTGTAGGCGACGGTCCTGCCGCCGCACTCAATGCGCAGGGCAAAGGCGGGCGCCCCGCTGGGATGGCTTACCTCGTAGGGGGTCACCGTGACCGCCCCCAGCGAGCGGGATTCACCGGGCGCGAGCGCTTCGAAGTCGATGGCGAACGCATGCCGCACCTGGCTCGAGCCGGGAAAGAGGACCTCCATCGCTTCCCGGATGCGCTTGGCGAGACCGGGCGGACCGGCGATGCGCAGGGGCCGGCTGCGCTTGCTGATGAGTTGCGCGTCCAGGATGAAAAAGGGAATGCCGCCGAAGTGATCCCCGTGCAAGTGAGAGACGAGAATCATGTCGATGTCATTAGGCTGCACGCCCAGTCGGCGCATCGCGATCAGTGAGGAAGCCCCGCAGTCCACCAGAAAGCGCGTCTGTCCCGCCCGGATCATAAAGCAGGTCTGGAAGCGGCCCCCGCTGCCGAAGGCATCCCCGCAGCCCAGAAACGTCACCTCCACGCCCGCCATGGCCTCCTTCCTCCTCTGTGCGGGGAGGGCGCATTGCGTTGAACTACGAATATTGGGTGGAGGACTCGTGCCGGGGGCCCCCATCCCGACGGGCAATCGTCATTGCTGCGCCCGTCGCCCGGCCTCGCGGGCGTGAAGGTGCTGGACGCACCGCGGCAGGTGAGGAGACACTGGGCGAATAATAACCGGCGCAAATAAAAAACGGTGCTCCCCAGAGGGTGCACCGTTCATCAGGCGTGAACAGACCCGCCTCGTGTGCTGAGTCAACGGGCCGCACTCTACCGCGCGCGGCATTGCGCACCATCGTCTAAAACAACCCGCTCCGATTCCCTGCCGCCAGGCACGTTCGCTTGGCGCTAGTCGGCGGTCTCCCCGAATGTTTGCTGCAAGTCTTCGCGCACCGTTGAGCGCCGGCGAGAGAACTCGGCGAAGGCGGTGTCGTGGAAGCCGGAGGAGACCGAGTACAGGAATTCGTTAAGCACGTTGGCCATCGCCATCATGGTGGTCTTCTTGCGCTTCACCGAAGTGATGTCGACCTCCAGCAGCAGGCCCGGCAGCATGTGATAGGGATTGACCAGCGATTCGAACTCCTCGAACTTGCGCTCCAGGAAGTTCAGCCGGCTTTCCACCAGGGTGCGGTCCACCGGGTGCTGGTTTCCGAAGATCTGCTGCAGCGTCTTCGCGGTACGCCCGACGCGCTTGCGCAACTCCTCCACGATGTACAGGTTGGTCTTGTTCAAATCCTCCACGTCGGTGGAGCCCGGCGGAATGAAAACCACCTCGTTCCACAGCTTCGGCGGCTCCTCTGCCGCCTCTTCCTCCGCGGCGCGGGAGAACCAGCCGCCCGCCCTTGCCTTGTCCTTCTTCAGGTATTGCTTGGCCACGTCATCGAAATCCTGAATTCCTTTGGCGACCTTGTTGTCCTGGTACAGAACGTCGACGACGCCGACGACCTTCATGATTTCGACGCGCAACTCCTCGAACTGCAGGTCGTACGCGTTGCGCATGCCCCGCACCTGCTCATCGTCGTAGAACGAGAGCCGGATCGAATAGCGCTCGTCGGGAAGCGCACTGATGTCCGTGTCCTCGTACTCGCGAACGATGCACTGGCGCGCGTTCTTGTAGTTTTCGACGTGCTGGTAGCCCATCTTGGAGGTATCCAGCACGGAGGTCAGGGTGTTCACCGCGGTGTTGAAACCGCGGTTGCGGATGTTCTCGTTGTCCATGATGCGCTTGATGTTCTCCCGCACGTTCAGCGGGTCGTACTCGTCCGGATCGATCTCCGCCTGCAAGCCCTCGATGCGATCCATGAAGCGCTTGGCGACGAATTGATAGCGCCGCGACTGCTCGTTGTTGACGTCGTCGTCGACGTAGTTGTCCAGGGCCTTGATCTTCTCGAACATCACCTCGGTATCGGAGAGCTCCTCCTTGCCCTCGTCGATGAGGGTGTTGTTCAGTTCCTGGATTTCCTGGTTGATCAGCGAGTGGACGTGCTTGCTGACGATGTCCTTGACGATCGTTTCCAGGCTCACCTGGTAGTGATAGATGGAGCTGATCAACTCGTTTTGCAGGACGTTGATCGCCAGCTTCACATCCACCACCGTCTTGGGTTTGTAAAAATTGTTCTTGAAAGAGCATTTGGCAATGGCGTAAGCGTTTTCGCCCCGGACGAATGCGCCCACGTCCGATTTTTGCCGCAGCAGGGCGTTGGTCTCGTTCTCCAGCTCGTACATCCCCCGCTGCACGTGGCCTTGCAGGTGGCCATAGATGTTGACGATGGATTTTTCGATCTCGCCCGTGTTGAACTTGTCGATGCCGCCGATTTTGTCCAGGATCTCGGCGATCTCCCGGGGCGTATAGCGGTTCAGCGTCCGGTACTCCTCCTTATCGACCAGATCACGGACCTTCTTGCCCAGCTCATCCTCCATCGTGGTGATGTAGCGGTTGTACATGTTCTGGAAGTTCTGGTTGAAGTAGTTGTGCAGCTTCGACTTGATGCTGCCCATCACGTCGAGCTTCTCCAGCACTTCGGGCGGGAGCTTGGCGTGGATATGGTTGAGAACCTTATCCACCTCCTCATCGATCAACAGCTTCGACTCTTCGTACTCGTTTCTGTTGTCACGATTGAGGCTGTTTCGCGACCCGACGGCACTTGCCTTTTCCGGATGAATTACGTTGGGTCCATGGGTCATGGTGTCTCGAGCCATCTTTTCGCTCCTCTCGGTTTCGCAGCGGCTGGAAATTCAAAATGCATCAATTTCAATTGCAGACTTGCAAAAGCACGCACTCCAAAAACACCTATTTCCAAATCGCATTCAGGAATAGCACAACGGGACGCTGATTTGTTCACTCCCCGTAAATGCAGAACTTGTAGCCGTTTTCGCTTCTTTTCTTGTTCGATTTCGTATCGATTGTCAACTCAATTCCGCGCACCGCCGGTCAAAATCCCCAAATTCCTATGGCAGGAGCCTGCCACCGCCAAGCTCGCCATGCGCGGCAGAACGCCACTCCCCCGCACACCGTCGCCCCAGCTACTCCTCACCGCCCGCCTGCCGGTAAAAGATGCGCGGGTCCTCCCACTTCAAGGTGACCGTGCCCTTGACGCCGGTGAGGATCAGCTCGAAGGGCCGGCGGCCGATCGGTTGCCCCAGCCGCGCCTTGGACAGCTTGGGAAACCGCACCTCGTACACCTGCGACCAGCGGTCCAGGCCGGAGAAGTACTTGTCGATGTACAGGAAGGTCGTGCTGGTCTCCTTGATCTTGGTAATGGACGCCGGGGTGAGCAGTTGGCCGTCGTCATCGCGCAGCAATATCCGCCAGGGGGCGTCCTTTTTGGCCAGCCGCGACGGGCGATTGGTGCCCTCGTAGGTGAACAGCAGGATGTCAACCCGCGTCTCAAAATGCCGCTCCTGTTCGGCCTGCAGGCGCTCCACCTCCGCGTCGGGCAGCAGAAACTGCGCCTTGAGCATCTGCACGTATAACGCGCGGTACTGCCGATCCTTGACGATCGCATCGACGACCAGCGCGGGACGAAAGTCCAGATACAAATTCCCCGAGCGGTAAACGTGCTGGAAGTACGCGTAGGTCTCCGCATCGCGGAATTGCAGCAGACTCCCCAACCCCACGGGAGATTCCCGTTTGCGCGACGTCGTGCAGCCTGCCGCCAATGCCGCGCACAACAGCAGCCCCGCGCCTGCCGAAAGCGCCCGCACAAGGCGGCGCATGGCGTTTGCCTCCCCGCGGCGTGTTGTGTTTCCACCCATAGTGTGTCAGAGATTTGCGCTTAACAGGGCATTGGGACCGAATTTAATCGATACTGTAAGGACTGTCCATCGCCAACCCGCATCCCCAATGCGGACTGCGCCCGCCCCGGGCGCCGGGCCGCCGCGGCGAGCCGGCTGGAGGGTCTCGGCGGTGATTCCTGGCGGGCAAGCACCGTTTGTCTGCTGGCTGGGCCAGCCGGCGCGCGCGTAGCGTTTAAGAGAGAGGGACGACCATGGTGGTAATGTGGACGATAATCCTGTTTGGCGCGCTGTCCGTGTTGGCGGCAGTATTCTTCGCCTGGGTGGTGCACCGGAATTCGCCCACTCAGGGCACCGCGGACGAGGATCAAGCGGAGCGGATGCTGGAAATCGCCGCCGCCATATCCGAAGGCGCCATGG
>JACZVE010000191.1 GCA_022572825.1 SAR324 cluster bacterium | reverse complement strand
GCACCGCGGGGCCGAGCCGCAGCCACTGCGCCATGTTGCGCCGGTTCAGCAAAGCCACGGGGGTCGTCGCCACCGGCCCCCCACGGCGCGCCCGTCCGCCACCGTATTTGCCTGCGGCGCCAGGGATGCCCGCGCCGCCGCCGTTGCCCTCGTGTCCGGCGTTTGCCTGGGCGCCGTTGCGTGGCCCACCCGGGCCGGCAGGAGCGGAAAGGCGCAGCCAGGCCACGCGGCCCATGGCGCAGAGGCGGTCCAGCCACTCCCGGTCGTAGCTCACCATACGGGCCGCGAACAGCTCCTCCTCCCAGGCGGCGGCCGGCGCCTCGAAACCCTCCAGCAGCTCGACCACTGCGGCCAGGCCTTCCAGGCCATCCACCCGCTCGCGGGGGTCCACCCGCTGCCACGCGAACAGGAAGCGCAGGAAGTCGGCGGAAGAGACCGGCTCGATTTCGCGCCGCAGCCGGTTGAGGGTATAGCGATGGATGCGCGCCAGCAGCCCCCGCTCGCACCACTCCTCCTCGCTCGTTCCGGGCGTGAAGCGGCCCCGCAGCACGAACCCTTCTCCTTCCAGCGCCAGCAGCCCCGCTTCCACTGCCACGGGTGTCAGGCAGAGGGTATTGGCAAGCGCGTTGGCCGTCACGGGAGCGCTCGCTTCCAGCCTGGCGCGCAACAGTTCCACCACTGCCTCCTCCGCGCTCCAGGATCGCTCCGCCAGTTGCCGGGGCGGCGCAATGGGGGGCGAGAGCCGGGCGTCGGGATACAAAGCCCTCAATTGCGGCAGCCATTCCGCCGCCACCCAGAACCGGGCCGGCGCTCGCTGTGATTGCTCGTGGTCTGATGGCGCTGGCTCCGATTGCCCCGGGTCTGAGTGGGTTGGCTCCGATTGGCCCTGCTCTGATGGCACCGTCAGCACGGCGGCGCGCCCCTGTTCGCCCAGGTGGGCCAGCAGCGGGAGCCAGGCGGCTTGCGCGGCGCTTCCTGCAACGGGTGTATTCCCGCTGCCCGCGCGCCCTTCGGTTTCGGTCAGCACGCCCAGCAGCATCAGCGCATCGTGCAGCTCGTCCGCGCTGCCGACCTCCGGCCAGGCCTCGGCGCGCACCTGCGCAATGGCGGAGTGGTCCAGTGCGGCCAGGTTCGCGGCGGTTTCCGGGTCCAGCCAGCGACGGCTATGCACCAGCCGCGTGCGGCGCTCCTCCAATGGCGCGTCGTCCAGGAAGGCATAGGGCCGGGCGTGGAGAATCTCCTGCGCCAGGGAGGACGGCTCGCTCAGTTCCCGCGTGACGAGCCGTACGCCGCCCTCCTCGATTGCCCGCAGCAGCCGTTCCAGCGCCGCGATGTCCATCGCCTCCTCCAGACAGTCGCGCAGGGTCTGGTGTACCAGGGGATGATCGGGAATTTCCCGCTCGCCCACGATATTCTCCAGGCACGCCTGTTGATCGGGGAACACCAGGGCCAGCAGGTCGTCGGCCCGGATGCGCTGCAACGGGGCGGGCACCTTCTTCCCTCCGTAGCGCCGCAGGACGGCCAGCGCGCGGTTGGCGTTCTGGCGCCAGCGCACGGTGAACATGGGCGCATCGAGCAGAGCCTGCACCAATACCTGCCGCACTGAAGCGCTGTTGAGATAATGAAAAACCGCGGCGAGCTGAAAGCTGTGGGTCGGGCCCAGCGAGAGCACGATGGCGTCCTCGGTCGCCGCGGCCTGCAGCTCGAAGTTGAAGGTGCGGCAAAAGCGCTTGCGCAGCGCCAGGCCCCAGGCCCGGTTGAGCCGGCTGCCGAACGGGGAGTGGATGACGAGCTGCATCCCGCCCGACTCGTCGAAGAATCGCTCGACCACCAACGTGCTCTGAGTGGGCATCACGCCGAGCGCCGCCTTGGCGGAGGCCAGATATTCGGCCAGTTGCACGGCGGCCTCCGGCGCCATGCCCACCGCCTCCACCAGGTGGCGTACGGCGGCATCGTCCTCCTGGACGAAAGTGGTTGCGACTTCGGCGGGCGCTTCCGATTCCGCCGCCGGGGCCGGCCGCCCCTCGGCGGTAACGCTCGCCAGCGCGGCGACCTTGTCCGCCGGCGGCCCGTGCTCAAGGTGGGGCTCGTCCGTGGAATCGGAAGCGCCCAGCTTGTCGGCCACTTCTTCGCGCAGCCGGGAGACCGCCCAGGACAGCTCATCGGAACGCCCGGGGGCCTCGCCGACCCAGAAAGGTATGGTGGGGGGCAGACCGTGGGCGTCCTCCACGCGTACGCGGCCCGTTTCCACGCGCAGAATGCGCCAGGAGGTATTGCCCAGCTGAAAGATGTCCCCAGGCAGGCTCTCCATGGCGAAGTCCTCGTCCACCGACCCGATGGTGAGCGCTGCCGGCTCCAGCACAACGTCGTATGCGGCGGTATCCGGGATTGCACCCCCGGAGACGATCGCCGCGTGCCGCGCCCCCCGCCGACCCCGCAGGCGGTCGTTGACCGCGTCGTGGTGCAGGTATGCACCGTGGCGGCCGCGTCCGCTGCGGAAACCCCGCACCAGCATGTCCACCACCGCGTCGAACTCGGCCCGATCCAGTTGTCTGTAGGGCCAGGCCCGCCGGATCAGGCGCCACAACGCTTCGCCACCCCAGTCCTCGCAGGCCGTGGCGGCGACGATGTGCTGAGCGAGGATGTCCAGCGGTTTTTCCGGCATCACGAGGCGGTCCAACTCCTCGCGACGCACCGCATCCAGCAAGGCCGCGCACTCGGCCAGCTCGTCGCGGGTGAGCGGAAACAGGCGGCCCTTGGGCAATCCGCCCAGGGTATGCCCGGAGCGGCCCACGCGTTGCAGAAATGCGGCGATGGACTTGGTGCAGCCCAGTTGACAGACCAGGTCGATTGCGCCCACGTCAATGCCCAGCTCCAGGGAGGCCGTAGCGACCAACACCCGCAACTGACCGGCTTTGAGGCGCTGCTCGGCTTCGAGACGCTGCTCCTTGGCCATGCTGCCGTGGTGCGCGCCCACGGATGCTTCCCCGAGCCGTTCGCTCAGATGACGGGCCACCCGCTCGGCAAGGCGGCGGGTGTTGACGAACACCAGCGTGGTGCGATGGGCCTCGATCAGATCGCCGAGGCGCTGGTACACCTCGGCCCACACTTCCCCGGACATCACGGCTTCCAGGGGTGAGGGCGGCACCTCGATGGCCAGGTCGCGGCGGCGCACGTGGCCGGTGTCGACAACGGTGCACCGCGGACTGGCCGCCCGCCCGGCGCACGCACCCGTGCCCACCAGAAAGTTCGCCACCTCGTCGATCGGCTTCTGCGTCGCGGACAGGCCGATCCGCACCAGCTCATCCCCGCCCGCGGCGAGGGTCAGCGCCTCCAGCCGCTCCAGGCTCAGGGCCAGATGCGATCCGCGCTTGTTGCCCATCAGCGCGTGAATCTCGTCCACGATCACCGTGCGGACGGTGGACAGCATCGCGCGGCCCCGCTCGCTGGTGAGCAGAATAAACAACGACTCCGGCGTGGTCACCAGGATGTGCGGCGGGCGCTTGATCATCGCCGCGCGCTGCGAGGACGGCGTGTCGCCCGTGCGCAGCAGCACGCGAATGCCGGGCGAGGGCAGACCCTGCCGGCGCAGCGCCTCCGCGATCCCGGTCAGCGGCTCCTGCAGGTTCTTCTCAACGTCCGCGCTGAGCGCCTTGAGCGGCGATACGTACAGCACCTGTGTGGCGGTCTCCAGACCGCCCCGCAGCGAGCGTTGCACCAGGTCGTCGAGGGCGGCCAGAAAGGCGGCAAGGGTCTTGCCGGAACCGGTCGGAGCGGAGATCAGGGTATGCCGGCCCGCCCGGATGGCAGGCCATCCCTCGCGCTGTGGCGCGGTGGGGGCGCCGAAGCGGCCGAGGAACCAGGCGGCGACCGCGGGATGGAACCGGCGCAGCGCGTCGGCGGGCAGGTCATGATCGGATCGCGTCGGCACTGCGACCCTCCTACAGGGCGATTTTGGTGAATCGAATGGTTAGGGCGCCGCAGCTCCAGTGACTGAATCGCCCTCGTGACCGAATCGCAGCGCACAGCTTGCCACGTTAAGACAGGAAATTCCAGGGGCAAGATAATTTATTTTGGATGCAGGCAGGATGCGATAACAGCGTGCGATCGCCTATAGCACCGGGCGCAGCGCACCCACCAGCACCTCGATCCGCGCGGGCGTGCTGAGGATGAGCGGTGCCCGGATGCGAAAGTTGGCTTCACGGTTGATCTCGTCCAGGAGAAACGGGCTGCCATCCACGTAGCGCTCCGTGAAACCCCGCGCCCGGGTCATGGGCAGGGCCGCGGCCAGATCCCACAGATAGACCCGCCCGCAAATCATCGCCTCCGCACGGCCCATGGCCAGCGAGACCATGTGGAACAGGTTGGAGCCGAACACCCGCAACTTGGCGTCCTTGAAAGTCGCGAAGGTGGAGATCCGTTTGTGGAGGCTGGAATCTATGAGGTAATTGCGGGTGTCGGGTAGGCTATCTTTCTCGATCGGGGGCACGGGCTGGCCGTTGAGACAGAGCGTTTGTCCGTCGAAGCTGTAGGATTCGCTCAGTACGGGAAAGCGGACGTAGCCCTCCAGCGGTTCCCCGCGTCGCATCAGCCCGATGCCGAGCCCCCAGATGGGGTAGCCTCGCGCGAAGGCCGCTGTCCCGTCCAGCGGATCGATCACCCACTGCCAATCCGCCTCCGGCCGGTAAGGCGCCGGCTCCTCCTCGGAGATTATTCCGTACTGCGGGGTGTGCTGTTTGAGGGCCTCGATCACGATCCGCGAGACCTCGCGGTCCACACGGGTTATCGTGGTGCCATCCGGCTTGGCCTCGGCGCGGATAGTGCGGAACGCGGCCAGGGACAGCTCGTCATAGCAACGAAAGAGGGAGCCTATTACGGCCTGATGAGGCGAGCTCGATGAAGTTCCGTTGGCCATGGCAGCCGGATTGGGTGAGGTGCGGGCGAGAGACAGCAGGCCGGGGGCAGGCGAATAGGCGAGCAAAACCCTGCGGGCAGGCCTGGCGCGCGGGATCGTCCGGGATGTGAGAACTCCGGCGCAGGCGATCGCCCGCATCCGCCGCTTTCTCCAAATTCCCATCAATGCGGGCGACGGCGACCCGGCGGCATGGCTAACGGACGCGGCGATAGCCCTTCGGATGATCCGGAAAGCGGAATTCCGGGCTGGACGGAATGCGGAAATCCTGTGCCGGAAAGATGAGGTCCGGATGTGTGATCTGCTCCTGATTCTCCATGAAGATGCTGGGCCAGTTGAACGGATCGGCATACTCCCTGTCGCTGATCCACCAGAGCGAGTCGCCCCGGGACACGATATGCACGCCCTTGACCCGCGGTGGCGGCGGAGACGTGGGCGGTCCGGTCGTCGTCCCCGCGATTGCGGGAGCACCGGCGGTTCCGGTGGTTGATTCTTGCACCCCTTCGG
Organism: SAR324 cluster bacterium; assembly: GCA_022572825.1. Taxonomy (GTDB): domain Bacteria; phylum SAR324; class SAR324; order SAR324; family JACQKK01; genus JACZVE01. Next base: position 958 of record JACZVE010000191.1, on the reverse strand, counting down.
TTTCCGTGCCGGTCGTACCCGGGGCCGTTTGCTCTATTCCCGCCGTGCCCTCGCTCCCCGCCTCTTCGGGAGCGCCCCGCGTCACGAGAAAATAGATCAGTCCCCCCAACACCAGCAGCGCGACCACGGCTACGGCGGCGAGCGGCAGGACATTGGGCCGTGCCGGACGCCGTGCTGCCGCGGCTGCCCGTTCTTCCCTACCCAGCCCGGCCGCGCCGGCTTCTGCTCCCGCCGCTGCTTCCGCGCCGGCTTCTGCTCCCGCGCCGGCTCCTGCTGCTTGTGCGGCGGCGCCGGCTCCTGCCGCGGCGCCGGCAGGCGCCCGGGTGCGCACCATTGCGCCACCGGTTGCGGCCTGTGGCGGGCCACCCCTGCCGGCCGCTTGGCGCGCGGTCGTAACGGAGGCGACGCGGCTCGGGGCGCCACCTGGCCGGGAAGGAATTTCACCGGCGCGACGGTGCGAAATCGAAGTAGCATCAGGTTCAGTTCGGCATCCTCGGCCAAAGGGATGTTATGACCCGGGTAAGTTCGAAGTATCTGGTAAGTCGAACTGGCCATCGTGTCGGTTAGCGCGGCTACCCATTTGGTCCAGTCCTCCCCCTCCAATGGCGCCTGAAAGCCCGCATCATTATCGCCCAGTTTGTCGAGCGTCCTTACTGCGTGAAAGGCAGAGCCATTTCCGCGAACCTCCTGCCAAAAGTCCCTCGACATACCAGCGGCTTTCTCGGCTTTGGCAAAATCCGCCTGCAGCTTCAGGAAATCAGCAACCCTTCCCGATTTGACAATCATGGTGCGTACCTGGATGTACCCCGGCCCATCATCCTGGGCAAGGACCGCCGAGGGCAGCAGCATTACTGCTGCCACGATGGCGATCAAGCGATTAACGTATTTTTTGTTGGTCATCACTTTTCTCCCTCATTCTTGTTTATTGATTAATTGAACGTGTGGAAAAATGTACTCA
>JACZVE010000190.1 GCA_022572825.1 SAR324 cluster bacterium | reverse complement strand
GGCGAATCGACTCCTGCTCCGGCGGCCATTTGAACTCCATCGCTCTTCTCCGAAAGTGGTTGGCCTGCGGCACCCGCCCGCGACCTGGCAAGGTGTGCCGGCCGCGCACAGCCGGGCAGAACCGCCGCTTTCCAACGGTGGTATTGCCGGGCGGCGGCAATCTGGTAGACTAGCACTTCCAGGGCGACAGCGGACAATGGCGCTGTGGCGCGGTAGCCAAACCCATGACACATCTGGCGGCAGCCGCACAAGATCGTTGATCCAAGGGCCTAGAATACCTGTTGTAATTTAATCTCTTCGGGTCGAATTCACCGAAGCTTGCTCCGGGTTAGTTCATTATAGCAACTGTCAGGCGATCAGATTGTTTCTAAGTTGCTGATGTTTATCAATACCACCGCACCCCCCAAGCCCCTCTCCGACGGGTGTCTATACGGAACACCGGGAGAGGGGGAGCTACCGATGCTGATTCGCCGGTGTACACCTGCTGTGTCGCCCCTCTCCGAAATCGGAGAAGGGCAGCCTGACCGCTATATAGCGGACGCAAATTTTCGCGGAAACAATCCGTCTGGCAACCGATTTTAGTGGTCAGGCGGGGTGAGATTTGACGAGGCCAACAAATCCAGTTGCATTGCTTGATGATTTACACGAAACCAATGAATTGCCACAGTAGGCCGTATGAATGCGAGCAGCAGTCGCGATGAGCCGATAGCCGCACGGTTTCCGTCGGCGCGCCTCCGCACCCATGAGCGAAGCGCGGCGGATTGGGCGGACCATCGGCGCAGGCGCCCGCTCTCCCGCGCGTGGATCGCGGGTATCGTCGCGGGTGCGCTGTGTCTGGGACTGCTCTACGCCGCGTTGCCTGCCGCCGATGGGATGCTGGCGTGGCGCAAGGCCGGGAAGCAGATGACGGCCGTCCTGATCGCCCCTTATCAGGAAATGCTGAGTGTGAGCGTGCCCATCGGGGGTGAGGTCGAATACGTCATCTTCCTCAGGGATCCCCACGACGAGACCGCCCGCGACCGCTTCCTTGCCCACCAGGCCGGCCTGCGGTTTTTGCGCGAGGGCACGCTGGGCGGCACCCTTGTCGTGTCCGTGAAGACGCCCGCCGCGGAGCCGCTGGCCATGTTGCGGCAACAGCCGTGGGTCAGGCTGACGGTGCGCAATCAGGGGCTGTTCTTCTGTCACTGAGAATCTGTCATTGAGCCCGCCCGTTGCCTGCCCTGTCACACCAACGAGCCAGCAGATAGGAGTGCGATTCATGCAGCCGCCTCGTTTGCATTCCGCCCAGCCGTGGCGGTTTCATCACGGGCGCCTGTGCCGCGTGTTGCAGGGATTGGGCGCGCTGGTCGTCGCACTTTCCTTGCTCAGCGCAGCGGCGAGAGCCCAGATGAAGCTGGAAGACTATGAAGTGGGCAATTACGAGATCGGCGGCGACTTCACGCTCATCAACCACAACGGGGAAAAAACCCGCCTCAGCGAGTTCAAGGGCAAGGTGGTGTTGATGAGCTTTGGCTATACCTCCTGTCCGGATGTGTGCCCGGCCACGCTCGCGAAATTCGTCCAGGTGAAAAAGGCCCTGGGAGCCAAGGGAGAAAAGCTGCAGGGGCTCTTCGTCACCGTCGATCCGGATCGCGACACGCCGCAGCGACTGAAGCGGTACATGGAGCATTTCGATCCCACCTTCGTTGGCCTGACGGGATCGAGGGAGCAGATCGACAAGGTCGCCGCCCAATACGTGGCCAAGTACCGCCCAGGCAAGGGGAATACCGCCGTCAAACCCTTGCTGGACCACACTTCCTTTTCCTACCTGATCGATCAGCGGGGAAAGTTGCGCTACCTCTTCACGCACGATGCCAAGCGCGAACCGATGATTGAAGGCGTGATACGCCTGCTCGCAGCGCAATCCTGAGGATTGCCAATGGCCCCACGCACCTCCCTCGGGACGTCCCGGTGCGCGTTCTCTGTGCCGGAACCCTCTCGCATCCAGCCGTGATTACAGTGGAAGCGCCCCGCTGCGTCCGCCGCGGCAGCGCGCCTTGCATTCTCTCCCGGTGGCGGTGGGTGCCCTCGTCGCGCGCCAGGACGGGCCGGCGGGTGTTGCGCGATCGCCCAGGAGGCCGATAGCGTATTGCTTTGACATGGATTTTCGCGAGAGGGTATGATGCGATAGACAGGGGGACTTGTGTCGAGTACGCATCGACCGCCACAAAGCGGTGCCCCCGCCATTGACCAGCCAACTTGCCAGGTGGCCCTATGTCGGAATCCCTGCTGGTACGACCGGAGAACAGGTCGCCCACAACGAAACAGGCGTTGACGGTGCTGGTGATCGACAACGTCCCGGAAAGCCGGGCTTTGCTGAAGGCGGCACTGCGCAGCATCAATGCCGTGGAGGAGGTGCGCGAGGCGAGTACTACAACGCATATCGGCGAACTGCTCGCCAGGGACAACGTGGATATCGTTTTGATCGAACAGAACCTGGACAGCGAAAACGTGTTCGAGCTGATCAAGACCATCCGCAACGACCCATCCACGGCGAAACTGAAATTCGTGCTGATGTCCTCGCAACTGGACACGGAGAGCCGGCGCAAGGGCATCGAGGCGGGCATCCTGGGCTATCTGTCCAAACCGTTCGACATCAACAGCCTTGAACGGGCGTTGAAGGATTCCATGGGGAAGGTTTCGACCAACGTCAAGGAAACCCTCAACAGGGTGCGGAAGATCGAGTTTTTCTCCGACTTCACCGATCTGGATTTGGTGCGCCTGCTGAAGATCTGCCACACCCGCAAGTTTGCACACGGGGAGACCATCTTCAGCGAGGGGGAGAAAGGTGACCGCCTCTACGTGTTGATCGCCGGAAATGTGGAGATCATCAAGAACCGGGACGGCGGTTCGGAGATCCTCGCCACGCTTCATCCGGGCGAATGCTTCGGTGAAATGGCGCTTGTGGACCAGGAGCCGCGCTCGGCCGATGCCCGCGCCGAAGGCGCTGCCATGATAATTGAGGTCAACGACCAGATTCTAAATGACATCAACGACATATTGGCGCTGAAGCTGTTCCGCAAGATCGCGATCCTGGTGACGAAGAAGCTGCGCACCTATACCTCCCAGCACATGGACAACCCATAGGCGTACCGTTGCCGTCATGATTGCGGCGCGGTGGGTAGTCGATGGCGGTTCTCGCTGACCGGCGCGAACCCCGTATGCGCGTGGGGCGGAGCGGAACGCCACGGTGCGCCTCCTGCGAGCCAGAGGCTCGGCGCCAAACGCTCCGCAAATCCAGACCCGCCCAACGACCGTTGATTAGATTGGCGCTGCCGCGGAAATGATCGCGCAACGAGGTTTTTTCGCTGAATGCGACTTCGCGTCCGACAATGCGAGCGCGGCCTGTATTGCTTGCCACGTGTCTTGACGACGAGTATTCGACGGGGCGGGGTTTGCGGTATTGTGGCGCATCGTAGCCGGCAACCGACGGATCGTGCGCTTGCCGTTCCATGGAGGCCCGGGCGGCCCGCCGGCACGGCAGCGGACAAGGGAACCGGTTGGACCGTCATGGCGGCCCGGGCGGTTGTTGCGTGAGTGCGGCAGGGTTGCTCGGCCCGCGGTGGGGGCCTGAGTCTACACCGATGGCGATGATGCAAAGCTTACGAGAGCAGTTGAACGATGTGGGGCTGCGGCTCATCGACGAGCTGGCCTGGCAGGTGGAGGCGGCCCTCAAAACGCGACCGTGCGCCGGATGCTTTTTCACGGGCCCGGCGGGTTCGGGCAAGACCTTTCTGGCGGAATCACTGGGGCAGGTGCAGGAGCGCAGAGCGTTCTTCTTTCAGGCCTTTCCCGGCTGCCGCAAGGAGGAACTGTACCAGACGATTCTACCGGACGCCTCGCAGCCTAGCGGTTTCCGTACCATCAAGGGCGTATTGCCACAGGCCGCTGAATCCAGCCAGCGGGAGCGCACCGCGCTCATTCTCGACGAGTGGGACAAAACCCATCCATCGACCGACGCATTCCTGCTGGATTTTCTTCAGAATGGGCGGGTGAGCGTGCCCGGCAGCGAGATCCGCGCCAATCAGCAGGAGTTGGTGGTGTTCATCACGCTCAACGACGAGCGCGAGCTCTCCGAGCCCCTGCTGCGCCGGCTGCCGCTCATCGAGCTGCAACCGCCGCCAGCGCACCTGGTGGAGCAGGTATTGCGGGATACGCACGACGCCCATCCTTTCCTTCCCGCCGCGGTCACACTGTACCGCCGTTCCCTGCTGGTGAACCTCGCCAAACCTGTGACGATACAGGAATTGCGGCAATTGCTCGATGCGATCGACCTGCTGGGCGAACGGGCCGATTGGAACAGTCTGGTCTTCCAGTTCATCAGCAAAAACTGGGACGACCACGAATTGCTGAAGACCGCCGAGGATTTACCCCTGCCTGCCGGCGAGCACCCGCTCCGGCAGCAACCGGCGGTGCTGGATGTCAAGCAGTACGAGCCGTCCCAATACGAGGGGGCGGGTGAGAGCGCCCGGCCTGACATGCCGCGCATTCAGCGCGATTGGCTCGGCAAAATTCCCGAGCGGCCGCTGGAGATCGATGCGGCGCAGGCCTACGGCGTGGTTCCGCACTCCGAGTCCGGTTACGACGGCGTCGCGCGGGCCGTGCTGTCGCGCCCGGAAGGTGTGGCGGGCAGCGCGGACCCCGCCGATCTGAAGATCGCGCAGGTGGGGGAATCGGAGATCATCGTTTTTCAGGCGCTGAATTTCGAGCGGGTGGAGGAATGGGGCCGCATCCTTGAGGACGGAGGCGAACTGTTGCTGGAAGTGCGGCACAACGGAGAGATCTCGCAGAGGATGTTGCTGGATTTCAAGACGGATTCCCAACATCGCGCGCCGGCCGATCCGGAGCGCTGCCGCATCTACTCCGTCACCGGTTCGGAAATGCTCATGCGTTACCGCAATTTGAAGGTGCGTTGGACGCCCGAGCTGCTGGAAGTGGTCGCCGCCGACTATCCGGAAACCCGTGAGCTGTGGGAATTCCTCTTCGGCCAGCGCGGGACCGTGACGGCGAGCCGTCTGGCGGTCACCAGGCTGGAGGAAGAGGAGCAGCAGGCCGACGAGCTGCCTCCCAACCAGCAGATGCGCGAGGACTACCTGTTCGTACTGCGGGATTTCCGCAACTTGCGGGAATGGTTCGCGCTGCTGATCAATCGCAATTTGCGGGTGTGGGAGCGCGTCACCTGCGAATACCGGAATCTCACCGTGGTCGGCAGCGCGCTGCCGGCCGCGGAATTCAAGCCCGATAAAGAGCATCCCGATAGCAAGGAAGAGGCCGAATCCATCACCGTCTACCGCGCTTTGACGCAGCCTGCGCTGGATTACTACGAGAGCCATCTGGCGCACATCGAATCGGAACTGACCAGCTTTGTCGCCAAGAACGGCGAATTCCCGCCGGCCGTGGAGGACGGAGGCATCTTCGGGCTACACGAGCTGCATACCGATCTGGGCAAGATCAAGCGCCAAGGGTTGAAGCTCTACATGCGCAAGATGGTGCGGGAGGTTTGATGGGTAGAATCCGGCGGGAATGGCTGGAGCGTATTCCCGATTACGTGCTGGTGGAGCAGGAGCGGCCCCGCTGGCGGCGCTCCGATTCCGGTGAGCCCGCCGCAATGGATGGGGATACGGACGGGGAAGCGCAGGACGCCGCTGCGGGAGATGCGCAGCCGCTCAACGATGAAGCCCACGGCGACGGCGCGCCCGCGGGCGCTCACGAAGCCGGCGAGGAGCCCGCCGACGAGACCCACGGCAACGAGACCCACCGAGCCGACACCCATGGAAAACCAGGCGAGGGCGCCGAAGCGGAAGCGGACTTGCGCCTGGATATCCCCGACGAGGTAGAGCAGCGCCGCCGCGAGGATCAGGAGAAGCGCCAGCGCACCGGTCTCAACCGCGGCCTTGCGCCTCAGGCATTCTCCCTGGAAGGGCACTTCCTGCGCAATCTGGCCACGCGCTTTGCGCGCATGATCTCCAAGGTCGCGGAGGATTCCGCCGAACTACCCAGCGAAGGCGACGAGGACTGGGATCTGGCGGAGTTGCTGAAACGCCGCTTCACCGGCCGTCTCATCAGCCAATGCCGCATGACGCGCGAGAAGCGCCGTGTGGCCGTGGTGCTGGACACCTCTCCGTCCTGCGAGCACCAGGCGCGGCTGTTCGGCTCGATCGCCCGCATCGCGGAGGAACTGGGCGACTGCGAACTGTACGACGCGCCCAACTTTGCCATCATGGCCCGCAAGACGGGCGCGGAATGGGAGACGCTTCCCGACACGGAGCGCGAATGGGGGTTCAAGGGGCGCGTCGTGCTGGCCTTCGGCGATTTCGACGGCATCGAGCGCATCTGCCAGGCCTCCGCGGTGCGCGGCAACAAGATTTACTGGTTCTGCTGC
>JACZVE010000189.1 GCA_022572825.1 SAR324 cluster bacterium | reverse complement strand
AGCCAGGGCACCAGCAGCAATCCCGCCAACGCCAGCCCTGCCTGTCGCTGGGCATCCTCGCCATCGGCCTGCGCTTGGAACCACGAGAACCACAGCGCCAGCATGGCCGCGGCGAACAGGCCGGCGTTCAATGCCGAGGCGCTCCCCAGCATACCGCCCAGGCCGATCAGGCCGGCTGCCACCAGGAGCGGAATCATGGGCAGGCGGGTGCCATGCCCCAGTTCCTGCATGCGAATGTACTCGTACATGCCGTACACGCCGGCCGCGCCCACCACCAAAGTCTGTAATATCAGCGGCGCCAGGGCGATCAATGCCAGCACGGCGGCGAACACCGGCAATCCGGTGGCCACCCGTTTGGCCAGATTGATCCGCCAATGCGGCGTGCCTGTCGGCGCCTCGCCCTCTTCCGGATGTGGCTGAGCCGGCCGCGTGGCCGACCGCGCGGCGGCATCGTGCTGGGCGTCACCGCCCTGGTCTTTGCGGGCCATTGTAAGCAGGCTCGGGACGGCCGGAATGACTGGGGGCGCCACGGCGGCCGACCGAATGGGCCCGCCGCGGGGTTCGGCTCAACGCAGATAGTACTTGAGCAGGCTTTGCCGCACGGCAACGACGGCCTGCTCATCCACGGAGAACACCTGCGGTTGCTCACCATCTTGGTGATACACGATCTGCACGTTTTCCACCGGCTGCAGGAATATGATGCGGATCGGGTTGCGGTTGGTCACCAACAGGCGGCTGGATCCCACGGCGCCACGCACTACCGTGTCGCGATTGAATTGATGTCCTTCCCCCACCACCGGGAGCACGGAAAAACCGTTCTGGTAATACAGCGTGAGCAGGAAGGGTTCCACCCGCTGTTCAAACTGCTCCTCCAACACTGCTTTGTGCAGGAGCGTATTCTGCGCCACCTGGTCTTCCCAACCAAATGACACGGCCAGGCGCGCGAGAAACAGGCTGGCGCTGCCGGCTGGGGCGCTTGCCGCGATGACGTTCAACACGCCGCTGGCGAAGGGATCTCCGTTCTCCTCGGCGACCCGCTCCGTTTCCCCGCCGGGCGGGCCCTCGGTGGAATCAACGGCGGTGCTGCAGCCGCCGATTTGTGCCAGTGCCAGCAGCGCCAGCGCCAGCATTGTCCGCCTTGGTAACCGCATGCGCTTCCGGTTGCAGGTTGGCCCGTGGCGCCGCGGGCGATGCCGCCACGCGGGCCGCATCATCATAACCGTATGTCCCAGTTGCAGGCAATCCCCGGAAGACCTGGCAGCCGCCGGAAAGCCATGACGGGCGGACACGGTCCGCACGACAATGTCCCGGCAAGGGCAGCGCCATCAACCGTTGCGGAGACGGGGGCGTGGAGCCGCCCGCGATTGCTGGCACCGCGCGGACTCAACGGCGCCGCGGAAACCGCAATCGGAAGCGAGAATGCCCAGGCTGGCGCAATGGACGGCGATTGCGGGATACGATAAACTGTGCAATTCAAAGGGCGACAGGGTCTCCAATCCGGCAGCAACCGAGCGGTTTGTTCGGGACGGGCGAAGGCATGCCGAAATCAAGCTCACGACGGCGCCTGGTATTCGTGGAAGCGGAGCGCATCGCCGCCGACTTCTCGATGGATTCCGGGAACCTCTCCAGCTACTTCACGGAATCGCGGCTGGCCGGCGTGCTGTCCCCGGAGGAGATCAAAAAGCAAATCCGTCGGCTGCGCAGGGCGACGGTGGACGATTACATCCGCCGCACCATCTCCCCCTCCGAGCATCCCAAGCGCAAGAGCGCGCCGGAGGTAATCCGGCAGATGGGTGGCACCATCGTCAGCGAAGTACAGGAGGGGCCGCTGTATCTGGCCGAGATGAACTTCCTCCGCGGCGGGAGGCAGCGGCGCGTGGTCATGCTGGCCCAGAACCGCAAGAACAAGAACGGCGTGTGGATGCCGCACCACCACAATCGTGCGGCTGCTCTGATGCGGTTTTATTCGGCGCACGGCATGCCCGTGGTGACGTTCATCGATACGCCGGGTGCCGACGCGGGGGAGGAGGCCAACCGCAACAACCAGGCCCATAGCATCTCCAATCTGATTACCGAGATGGCCAGCATGCCGCTCCCGACGGTGGGCGTCGTGTTCGGCAACGGTTACAGCGGCGGAGCGATTCCGCTCGCGACGACCAACGTGCTGCTGTCCGTGCGGGATGGCGTGTTCAATACCATTCATCCCATGGGCCTGAGCGAAATCGCGTATAACTACAATCTGTCCTGGCAGGAATGCGCGAAGTATATCGGCGTGTCCGCCTACGAGCTGTGCCAGGCGGGCTACCTGGATGGAATCGTGGACTACTCGCCTCTGGAAAGCGATTCCTGCAACCCTTTGACCGAAGCGGTGTTCTCGGCCATTGAAGAAGTGGAGGACAATGCCCAACGCATCTTGCGGGACACCCAATTTCATTACCTCTTCGATCACTACAAGGAGAACATTCTCCACTACCTGCACCCCACCGAACTGCTGATCGAGGAAAACCGCATTGTCGATAAGACGCCGACCGGGCGGCTCAACGTGTTCGGCGTGGTCTACCGCTTCCACCGCTATCTGAAGCTGCGGCGCAGGCTTTCCAGCCAGTCGGTGCACCGTCACTCGCGCATGCACACGATGGAACCGCCCAGCGGGGATCTTCAGGACCGGATGGAAAAGGATCGCCGCACCCGGTTCAGCCGCTGGGTGGAAAGCCCCCTGGAAATCCGCTACGACGAGCCGTTGACGCGGCGTTACAAGCGATATCTGGATACCCAGCGCGCCCTGGGCCAGGAGCGTGGCCGCATTACCACTTTTTTCATCGGCAACCCGCAGGACAACTTCAACAAGGCGAGCCAGGAGCTGGCCATCGAACTGGGATTGCACCTGTACAACTACTGGAAGGTGGAGGCGCGGGAGAATCTGGTGCATCTGCTGGACTATCTCCAGGAGCGCCCGTCAGCGGACGTCACGCCGGCCGGGGAGATCAATGTCCTGGAGGCGTTGAACGTGCCGGCGGTGCGGGAGCACTTTCCCGATGTCGTCAAGAACCTGGTGCTGTTCGATCTGCTCTACGACAAGCTGGTGGAAAATTTGCCCCTGATCGCCGGAGAGCTGAGGGATACCAATCAGATCACCCAGGCCACCATGGAGGACTTGCTGGACAAGGCGTTCAAGGAGGCCTCCAGCTCGGTACAGGTTGTTCCCGGGGCCGGCACCGCGCCACAGGACCATCCTCAGTTTTTCACTTGGCTGGAGCATTTGATATCGCGGGGGGATGTGGAAGATCTGATGCGCCAGGTGAGCGAATGGAAGCGGATGGCCTTCCCGCGGCTGAGTGAGCCGCTGTTCGGCATCCTCACCTACTACTTCACCCATCTGCTGCCCTCGTATTATTCCGCGCTGCGGGGCGAAAAGCGTTTCGAGGGCAAAATCAGCCCTCGCAATATCGGCATCAAGGACTTCTGGAACCGGCTGAACCAAGCCTACCGCGACCTGCTGATTCAAAACCTGTTGGCCGACCAGAAGAAGCGCGTGACGATCACACCCCGGATGGTGATCGATGAGCTATTCACCCAGTTCGAGGAAATCAACGAGGCCCTGATCACCAGCGACCCCGTCCACTTCCCGGGCTTCCGCCAATCGATCGACCGGGCTCTGGCAAGCAAGATACAGCCGGTGGGCGTCACGACGGGCTTCGCGAATTTCGCTCACGGGGGCTTCAGCAGCCGTGTGGGAGTCGTGGTCAGCAACACACAGTTCCAGGCGGGTGCCTTCGACATGGCAAGCGGAGAGAAGGTGTGCAAGCTGATGGTCGAGTGCGCCGCCAACAAGCTGCCGATCCTCTTCTTCATCTCTTCCGGCGGCATGCAGACCAAGGAAGGAGCGGGGGCGTTGTTCTCCATGGCGGTGCTGAACAGCCGCATCACGCGCTTCGTCAAGGACTTCGATCTGCCCATCCTGTGCTTCGGCTTCCGCGACTGCACCGGCGGCGCCCAGGCCAGCTTTGTCACCCATCGCCTGGTCAAGACCTTCTACCTCTCCGGTGCCGTAATTCCCTTCGCCGGACAGCGGGTGGTGCCCAGTCACCTGCCGGCTGAGGCGATCCTGGCCAACTATCTCAGCGAGGTCGAAGGCAGCATGCAGGGGCTGGTCAAGAACCCGTTCCACACCGAGCTGGATGAAAAGCTGCGCGAGATCGATCCCGCCATACCCGTCCCCACGGAGACGATCCAGGAAGCCATAGCGCGCACCCTGCAGGGCGAATACAATCCGGGCGCCATCCTCGGCGGAGAAAAGCAGGAAGCGTTGCCCACCGGTTACATCACCTTCGCGCCGGTGCGCCGCATGCTCATTCACGCCCGCGGCACCACCGCCGTGCGCCTGGTCAACGGCGCCCACGCCGCCGGTGTGGAGGCGGTGCTCGTGCAGTCCGATGCGGACATGGAAAGCTACGCGGCGCGCCTGCTGGGCGAAAAGGACCGCCTGGTGTGTTTGGGGGGAAACACGGCCGCGGACAGCTACCTCAACAGCTTGAGCGTGATCCGCATCGCCGAGCAGGAGGAGGTGGATGCCATTCACCCGGGAATCGGCTTTCTTTCGGAGAACCCGAATTTTGCGCTGTTGTGCCGCCGGCACGGCTTCAATTTTGTCGGGCCGCGGGCGCGCAGTATGGAGCTGATGGGCAACAAGTCCAATGCGATCGCCACCGCGCGCAAGCTCAACATCAGCGGCGTGCCCGGCAGCCAGGGCGTGGTGACCGATCCCAGCGAAGCCCTCACCATTGCCGAGGAGATCGGCTACCCGGTGCTGATCAAGGCGACCTTCGGCGGCGGTGGAAAGGGTATGCGCGTGGTGCGCGATCCGTCCCAGTTCCGCGAGGAGTTCGTGCGCACCAGCCAGGAGGCCCGCGGAGCCTTCGGCAACGGAGACGTCTATCTCGAGAAGTTCGTCACGTCGATGCGCCATGTGGAAGTGCAGGTGTTGCGCGATCGGCACGGAAACACGCGCATCCTCGGCATGCGCGACTGCTCCGTGCAGCGGGACAACCAAAAGCTCATCGAGGAATCGGGCTCCTACAAGTTCCCCAAGGAGCTGCAGGTGGCGATCCGCCGCCACGGAGAGGCCATCGCCAACGATATCGATTACATCGGCGCGGGCACGGTGGAGTTCATCTTCGACCGCGAAGCGCAGCAGGTGTACTTCATGGAGATGAACACCCGCCTGCAGGTGGAGCACCCGGTGACGGAGATGGTCTCCGGCATCGACATCGTACGCGAGCAGATCCGCATCGCGTCCGGGGAATCCATCGCCGGTCTCAAGGTGGCCTCCAAGGGCTACGCCATGGAGCTGCGTATCAACGCCGAGCGCATGATGAGCATAGGAGACGGCCGCTACGGCTTCGTTGCTTCGCCCGGGAAAATCGCCCGTCTCCGGTTGCCCGAGTGGCCCAACATCCGTCTGATCAGCGCGGTGGAGGAAGGGGACGAGATTCCGCCTTACTATGACAGTCTGATCGTCCAGATCATCGCCTCCGGCCGTACGCGCAACGCCGTCATCAAGACCCTGCGCGATTTCCTCAACCATGTGCAGATCGAGGGGGTGTACACCAACTTGGCGCTGATGGAGGCCATCTTGGACGATCGGGTATTCAAGGAGGGTGATTACGATACCGGCTTCCTACCCGAATTCGTCAGGCGGGCGGACATGAAGAAGGTGCTCAGGCGCAGCGAAGCCCGCAACCGCGCCTCGCGGGGGGTGATCAACATCAAGTCGATCCAGATCGAAGACTCCGACGAGCTGCGCGTCCTTTCGCCCCGCAGCGGTGTGTTTTACGTCTCGCCCACGCCGGACGATCCGCCGTTCGTCCAGGTCGGTGACGTGTTCAACGTGAACCAACCGCTGTACCTGCTGGAAGCGATGAAGGTGTTCGAGAACCTCTCGTTGGCGGACTACAACAACGCCGGGCCGGAGCTGTTCCCGGCCGATCATCAGTTCACCATTACCCGCGTCCTGGTGGAGAGCGGGCGAACGGTGAACCAGGGCGATCTGCTGTTCATCGTCAGGCCGATCGCCAAGAAGGAACAGGTCGCCGCGGCGGGCGGAGGCCGTTAGTGCCGCCTGCGGGCCCCACGACCCGTCCACCGCAGGTGCTGCACCTGGGCGTGCTGGCCTCTCACGGCGGCAGCAACTTCCAGGCGATTCTCGATGCCATCGGGGCAGGCACGCTGCCCGCGCGGGCGGGGGTGGTGATCAGCAACAATTCCGGCGCAGGGGCGCTGGAGCGGGCACGGAGGGCCGGCGTGCCGGCCTTGCACCTGAGCGGCGCGACCCATCCCGATCCCGCCGCGCTGGACGAGGCCATGGCGGCGGCGCTGCGGCAGCATGGGGTGGAACTGGTGGTCTGCGCGGGCTACATGCGCAAG
>JACZVE010000188.1 GCA_022572825.1 SAR324 cluster bacterium | reverse complement strand
GCGGAACAAAGCGTGGAGGAGTTCCGCAAGATCGTGGCGTTGCACATCGAAATCCTCAACCACGCCACGGCCGGCATACCCCCCGAACGAATGCGCCTGCACCTGTGCTGGGGAAATTACCAGGGGCCGCACCATTGGGACATTCCGCTGGAGGACATCCTGGATATTGTCCTGCGGGCCCGCCCCGACGGCCTGTCGTTGGAGGGCGCGAACCCGCGCCATGAGCATGAATGGGAAGTGCTGGCCAATGCCGATATTCCCGAGCGGAAGGTATTGATTCCCGGCGTAATCGATTCGACCTCCAACTTTATCGAGCATCCGGCGCTAGTCGCGCAGCGCATTGGCCGCTTTGCCGGGATCGTCGGGCGAGAGCGGGTCATCGCGAGTTCTGATTGCGGTTTCGGCACCTTCGCGAAATTCCCACAGATCGACCCAAAGATCGCCTGGGCAAAGCTCAAGACACTCGCCGAGGGCGCCCGCCTGGCTTCGGCCCAACTTTGGTGATTGGCCTGGTCGGTCTTGTGGAGCAAGGTGGATCGGCAGGGAAGGTATTTTACGGACTTCATTATTGAATTTATGCGCAAGTATAAGATTGTGATCGACTGTCGTTGCAGCGAAAACTGTTGAGAAGAAAGCCACTGACGGGACGAAAGACAAGGCCCTTCTTAGGCCTAATGGTAGGGATCTCCATTCTCTTATGGTCTTCGATGATGAGCCTCGCCCAGGAAGGTCCGCTCAAGGAGAACTTAAGAAACCATGTGACCACGCTCGCTTCGGAGATCGGTGAGCGAAACTTTATTCGTTATGCGGCCCTGGTCAAGGCCAGGGATTATCTCATCCAAACATTCGCCGCCTACAGCTACACACCGGTCAGCCAATCTTATATCCTGGGTGACAAGCCCTTTCAAAATATTATCGCCACACGAAAGGGTCATGGAAGCCTCGCAGAAGAGGTCATCGTGATTGGCGCCCATTACGACACCCTCTCGGGTACTCCGGGTGCGGATGACAACGCCAGCGGTGTCGCAGGGGTCTTAGAGCTAGCCCGCCTCTTTGCACGGGAGCAGCCCCAGAGAACCGTCCAGTTTGTCGCCTTCACCAACGAAGAGCCCCCCTTCTTCAAAACCGAGGGGATGGGGAGCCGGCATTTTGCACGGGAGGCTAAACGAAACGGCGTTATGATCGCAGCCATGCTCAGCCTTGAGATGATCGGTTATTTTTCGTCCGAAAGACACTCACAGAAGTATCCGCCTGGATTCGGTTTTTTCTATCCCAACACGGCAGACTTTATCGCGGTCGTTGGTAATTTCCGATCAAGACCGCTTGTCCATGCCATTAAACGGGAATTTTTAAAACATTCCACGCTGAATATGGAATCGGTCGCAACCTTCGGTTTCATTCCTGGAGTGGACTGGTCGGACCATTGGTCGTTCTGGCAGGAGGGCTATCCGGCCGTGATGATTACCGACACGGCCTTCTATCGGAACCCTTTTTATCACGATTCAATGGATACGCTTGAGACACTGGATTTTAACCGAATGGCCCAGGTCGTCCAGGGGCTCTACCATGCGATCGCTTCTCTTGCCCAATAATCTGACGGATTCAAGCGCTTAAGTCACCTCTGGGGTTAGATCCGAAAGAGGCTCCGCCAATAGTCCCGGAAACAGTCTCGAAAGATGGCGATCATATCGCGTTTACTGTTGAGGAGGAAGACTTGATGGTTGATCTGAAAAAGCTCATCCTTTATTCTCATCACCGGATAACGCTTTGAAGCCCCTTTCCCGTATCGTGATCGAAGCTCCTCCCTCCCATATTGTCCCGCCCTCCCAATATGCTAGGTTGAGTCCTTCACGCATTTACTGGCGCAAAGGGGAACTTCGCCGTGGCATCCTCGGACGTCCAACGCAAACTCACCGCGATCCTCAGCGCGGATGTGCAGGGCTACTCTCGTCTGATGTGGGACGACCCGGAGGGGACGCCAACGGCGGGTTCGAAATCGGGAGGGCGGCGAGATGGCGGATGACGGGCTGGCGTATAAGACCATCGCGGAGCTGGGTCGGGATTACCGCTCCGGAAAACTGAGCCCGGTTGAGGTCACTCAGCATTTCCTCGGTCGGATCGAGAAGCTGGACGCCAAGCTCCACGCCTTCATTCAGGTCACGCGCGAGCGCGCCCTGGTGGAGGCCAGGGGGGCCGAGGCGGAACTCAAGGTTGGCCACGATCGGGGGCCGCTCCACGGCATCCCCTACGCGGTAAAAGACCTTTACGACGTGAAGGGCTGCGCCACCACGGGAGGCACCCACCTGCTGGAAACCAACGTCGCCCAAGCCGACTGCACTGCGGTGAACCGGCTGGCGGGCGCGGGGATGGTGCTGCTGGGCAAAACCCACACCGTTCAGTTCGCCCTCGGCGCCATCGGCATTAACCACGACCACGGCACCCCCCACAATCCCTGGCACAAGACGGCGCATGTCCCCGGCGGCTCCAGCAGCGGCTCGGCCGTTGCCGTGGCGGGAGGTCTGGCCCCCATGGCACTGGGCAGCGATACGGGCGGCTCGGTACGGGTGCCCTCCTCCATGTGCGGGACGGTGGGGCTGAAAACGACGGTGGGCCGGATCAGCCGCGCCGGGGTATTTCCCTTGTCCTGGACGTTGGATTCGGTGGGGCCGCTCTCCCGGTCGGTCGAGGACGCCGCCCTGACCTATCAGGCCCTGCAGGGGGAGGATCTGGCGGATCCCTCCACCCGCGGCGTCGGGCCCCACGACGTGCTGGGAAGCCTCAAAGACGGGGTCAAGGGGCTGCGACTGGCCTTCGGGGAGACGGCCTTTTTCGACGATTGCGACGCGGAGGTCGCAAAGGCGGTGCGGGAAACCGGCAAGGCGCTGAAGTCCCTGGGGGCGCAGGTGGACGGCATCGAAACTCCCGAAGTTCAGGAACTCCTGAATCACCCCCATGTCCGCTCGATTATTTTGGCGGAGGCCCGCACCTTGAACCTGAAGCTGGTCGAGGAGCACCCCGGCGAGATTGACCCCATCGTCATGCAGCACCTGGAGATGGGAGGGAGCTATTCGGCGCCCGAGTATGCCGGAGCACTGCACATGATCGCGGGGTTGCAGAAGCGCTTCGCGGAGCGGTTGCGCGATGTGGATGCGCTACTCGTTCCGACGACAAAGCTGCCCGCCCTGCCGGTGGCGGAGGTGGATGCGAATCTGGAAAGCTACAACCGTTACTATCCCTTCTATCTGCGCAACACGCTGGTCGGGAATTACCTGAATCTGTGCGGAGTCTCGCTGCCCTGCGGGTTCACCAACAAGGGGTTACCCATCGGTCTGCTGGTCTACGCCAAGCCATTTCAGGAAGATGTAGCGCTGAGGGTGGCCCACGCCTACGAGCAAGCCACCAAGTGGCACGAGCGCCACCCCGATCTCTCTTGGGCGGGGTGAGACCACGCGCCAAACACAGCCGCACCCAACTGTCACACATCCTGCTACACAAACCCGTGCAAGGGTGGGGCAGAGCGTGAGTGGGGGGATCACGATCCGGTGCTGGGCCGGGCCATCCTGCGTGCTACACAACTGCTGGGCAACAGTGAAGAGGAACGGCGCCAAGTGGATCTGGGCTTGATAAGTATAGTAGTGGTGTCCGGGGGCAGGGAATCACAGTGTCCTGCCAGTTCATTTGGGAAACCCTACCCAACCGAGTGTTGCCTATATGACTGTGGAATCAAATCGCAGTAGATCCGCCCTGGCGCA
Source organism: SAR324 cluster bacterium (assembly GCA_022572825.1). GTDB lineage: Bacteria > SAR324 > SAR324 > SAR324 > JACQKK01 > JACZVE01. The sequence goes on along the minus strand of JACZVE010000188.1, from coordinate 2,693 downwards.
GACGCAGCACCCTGCGCTGTCCAGACTGATCGATGTGCATCACCACATCATTCCACCATTCTATCTGACCGAGAATCGCGACCGGATTGCAGGATCGCGTGGGGGCCAAATCTCTGCCGCGTGGCTGACCTGGACCCCCGAAGCAGCCCTTGTGGCGATGGATAAGCAGGGAGTGTCCACCGCAGTGGTCTCCTTATCCTCGCCGAGCGTATGGTTTGGTGATCCGCAGGCAGCCCGTCAAACAGCGCGCCGAGTGAATGAATATGCAGCGGAACTCGTGCGGGCTTATAAGGGCCGATTTGGGATGTTCGCCTCACTGCCACTTCCGGATACCGATGGGTCATTGCGCGAGATCGAGTACGCTCTGGACTTGCTGAAGGCTGACGGCATCGGGCTGCTCACCAGCTACGACAATAGGTGGCTCGGGGATCCGGCATACTCGCAGGTCTTCGAGGAGCTGAACCGGCGCAAGGCTGTGGTATTCGTGCATCCGACTATACCGATTTGCTGTCGCACGCTGATCCCGGATGTCTCCCCTTTCGTGGCCGAAATTCCCCAAGACACCACGCGTGCCATCACAAACCTTTTGTACAGTGGATCGTTCGGACGCTACAGAGACATTCGCTTTATATTCTGTCATGGCGGTGGAACCATGCCGTCGGTGGTGGGACGATTGCGCCACTATGGGCCCAAGGATCTGGACACGAAAGTCCCCAACGGCATCGAATATGAGCTTAAACGGCTCTATTTTGATATCGCGTCCAGTACCACCAGGCCATCGATTGCCGCGCTTATGGCACTGGTGCCGATCAGTCAGATCCTTCTAGGAAGCGACTATCCCTATGTCCCGCTCGAGGACGCCGTCGAGGGAATGACGCAACTTAGCCTCAACTCCGCAAATCTGACCGCCATAGGCCGCGAGAATGCATTGCGGCTTTTTCCAAGGCTGCCGAGTTAAACGGATTTATCTAAGATCCCATTTCAAAACCCGGTCTGTAGCGCTTTCCAGCAGATCAGCGCACAGCCCCAGATGAGGAAAGCTTGGTGAATGTCGGCTCGACGCTCGTAACGCACCCGCAAGCGGCGATACCGGTGCAGCCAGCTCAAGGTGCGCTCGACCACCCAGCGCACCTTGTCCAGACCGCTGCCGTGAGGCTGTCCGCGCTGGGCAATGCAGGGCTCGATGCCCCGGTTCCATAGCAGGATGCTGTGCAGTTCGGAATGGTAGGTGCGGTCGGCGTAGAAACGTTCGGGGCGCTGGATGCGGCGGCCAGGCTTTCCGCCGATGGCCGGGATGGCGTTGACCAACGCGAGTAGTTGGGTCACGTCGTGTCTGTTGGCTCCGGTCAGTCGAACAGCCAGCGGAAGGCCGTTGGCCTCGGTGATGACATGTTGCTTGCTGCCCTTCTTGCGCCGGAGCTCGGAGTCGCTCTGGCGTGAGTTTGAGGTAACCGCCGGTCACGTCGCTATTTGGCTGCTTGTGTTTCACCGGGCCTTTGAATACCCCCTCATCTGCACCAATTGCGGCGCACCGCCGTCAATCTTTCCCTGCCAGGTGGCTCACGTCGTTCCAGAGTTCGATGACGTGCTGGTCGCGCTCGTGGCCTAGCACGCTGACCGAAGCTGGCTTGAGAGCGAAGGATCGTCCAACGACAGCGGGCAACCCCGACCCCAACGGCCCGCTCCAGGGTGAGGTGAAAAGAACACTAACTACGTGGAGAGGAGGTCAATCGGCTGCGGAGCCGGGCTTACAGCAGGGCGATGAAGTCCCGCGCCTTGAGGCCCGCCCGCCCGCCCAGGCGTTCGGCGGTGGGGTTGACCCGCGATATAACCCCGTCTTCATAGGTGGAGTGGCCATCCCCGATGCGCGCGCTCCCGGCCGCCACCACCGCCGCCGCAACGCCCCGCTGCTCCAGCGCCGCAAGCCGCCCGATGCCGGCCTCTTCGATTCCTATGCCGGCGTCGTTGAAAACAGCGGCGAGGGCGTCGGCCCGCAGAGCGGCCGCCGGATCGGCGCCGACGAGGCCACCGTGAGAACCCGTGACGACGACCTGCCCCGCGTCCTCCGGTTTGACCAATGATGCGGAATCCACGCAAACGATACGCGCTCCGCCCGGCGTCTGGCCAACCACGTGGCGGGCCTCGGCATAGGGTTGGCCCTTGCCCTTCGGCAGCGGCGCCGCGCAAAGCGCCTGGGCCGCCTCCCGGCACGTCATGCCCGGCGCACATCCCAGCGAGCGCGCGGCGGCGTTGACGTGACTGATGGTTCCGCGGGCCAGGGCATCGTCCGAGTCTCCGATGCGGGCGCTCATTACGTCCACGGTCGCGGCCGCCATGCCGATGCCGCCGCAGTAATCCAGGCAGCCTATCCCGGCCCGCTCCAGCCCGATCCCGGCGTCGAACAGAATGACGGCGCGGGCGCGGGCGGCCACCACGAGGTAAGCTGCATAGTTGCCGCCGTGGGAACCGCAGACGACGACGGAGCCCACGGCATCGGCACCGAGCTTGGTGGCCGTCGGCGCCGAGACGATTCCCTCCACTGCCTTCTCCTCGTGCGGGTGAGCTCGTTGCATAGATCGGGGGCGGGCGTGCCTCGCGGGCCTAGGAGGCGCGGCTGTCCACTCCCGGCAGCATCTTTGCGGGATCGCGCGTCACCACGACGTCGATGATGGTGGCCGAGCCCGACTGCCCCA
>JACZVE010000187.1 GCA_022572825.1 SAR324 cluster bacterium | reverse complement strand
AACTGGTCGCCGATCCTTCCGGGAGCATTCGCGGCGCACGAATCTTGCGGAGCGACGGGCACACGGAACAGGTGGGTTGCGAGGCGCTGGTGCTGGCCTGCAACGGCTACGGCGGCAACCCCGAGATGGTGCGGCGGTACATTCCCGAAATGACGGACGCGCCCTTCTTCGGCCATGTAGGCAACCAGGGAGACGCGGTGAATTGGGGCCTGGAACTGGGTGCCGCCGTGGCCGACATGGGCGGCTACCAGGGCCACGGCGCCGTGGCGCATCCCCAGGGATTACCGGTGGTCTGGGGCGTGCTGACCGAAGGCGGCTTTCAGGTCAACAGCAACGGTGAGCGTTTCTCCAACGAGGTGCGCGGGTATTCCGAACAGGCGGTGGACGTGGTGCGTCAACCGGACCAGATCGCCTGGAACATTTACGATCAGCGGTGCCAGGAGCCGGCCCTCGACTTCACGGAATACCGCCAACTGAGGGATATCGGAGCGGTCAAGGTCGCCGATACCGTGGCCGAGCTCGCTGCCGCCACCGGGTTGCCCGAAGATGCCCTCGAAAGGACTTTGGCGCAGGTGCGGGAGATGGCCCTGGGAAGCCTGGAGGACCCGTTTTCCAGGGACTTCACCGTCAAACCGCAATTGGAGCCCCCGTATTGCGCGATTCGTGTAACCGGCGCTCTGTTCCACACCCAGGGCGGGCTCGTGATCGACCGTCGGGCCCGTGTGCTGAAAACCGACGGCGAGCCCTTGCCCAATCTGTTCGCTGGCGGGGGCGCCGCGCGTGGCCTTTCCGGTCCATCCCGATGGGGCTATCTCTCCGGCAACGGGCTGCTCACGGCGGTGAACCTGGGGCGGGTTGCCGGGCGGGAAGCCGCCAAAGCGTTGGCCTAGGCTGTGCCGCAAAAGCCGGGAGCGAGGTGGCCCCGGCAGATTCAGGGCGTCGTCCCCTCCGGGAACTATTGTTCCTCATGGGCCGCCGCGGCCTGCATCATGGCGTGGATCATTCCGTCTTTCTGAACGAGAGGCTTGGGGTGCGCGGTGCGGCTGTGGGTCAGGCCCAGGGCCAGCAAGTTCTCCACCAGCTTGTAGGTGAGCGGGCCGGGATTGATCAGGGGCACCGGCAGCCGCTCGGCTAGGTAGTGCGCGGCCTGATGCATGCTCGTGGAGCCCAGGCAGATCACGTCCGCGCCGTCCTCCTCCACGCATTGCATGCACACCTCGAGCATCCTGGGAAACACTGTCTCCTCCTTGCCCTCCATCAAATTCTCGAAGTCAGGCGGGGTGTCGAAGGAACGCACCGACGCGCAGTGGGCGGAGAGGCCGTACTCCTGGACGGCGTTTTTGTAGCGTATGATCGCCGGCGGCCATTGCGCCAGCACCGAGAATTTCGACCCCAGGTTCAGGGCGAACAGCATCGAGGCCTTGCCCGGCGACACCACCGGGATGTCGAGTACCGAGCGCAGGGCGGCCATCCCCGAATCGCTCATGGTGTCGATGCACACCGCGTCATAGCCTTCCTCCTGGGCCTTGAGGCCGGCTGTTAGGATGGACATGTCGGCGAGGACGGAATCGTGATGGCTGACGTAGTTGGCCGGTGCGGCCTTGACCGGGCGAAAATGGAAATCGTATAGAGGGCCCTGGCTTAACGGCATCTTTCTGCGCCTCCCGTTGAGCCCGATTGCCCTCGGACATGGGGAAAGGCACCAGCACCATTACCGTGGCCATGCCGCCTCCGATTTGTTAAACAATACCCGCACCTTCAAGCCCGATCAGGGGAAACAATCCATGGGAGACGGGCTGGATATATCCCGAACAAATCCGCAATGACAAGACAGGGATCAGGCACAAGGCGACCCCTGTGTCGTGACGGCCATTCCCTTTGGCGTCTCTAGCGGGCCATTTGTCCGGAAGAATTGGGAATGGGTTTGGTGCGATGTTCCAGTGTCTCAAAGACGTTTTGTCGTCTCTCTTCAGGATTCCAGGATGATGCCTTTTCAATTCAAGACGATGGGCCATGACGACAACCCCCGAACAAAACCAATACGACCTGGAGTTGAAAGGCATCACGAAGCATTTCGGAAGCTTCATGGCCGTGGGAAATCTTTCGCTTTCTGTGGAACGGGGGCAGTTCGTGTGCCTCCTCGGGCCGTCGGGATGCGGGAAGACGACTACCCTGCGGATTATCGCGGGCCTTGAGGAGCCGGAAAAAGGCGAAGTCTGGATCGACGGCCGGCGGGTGGATGACGACCCGCCCTGGGTGCGGGATTTCGCCATGATGTTCCAGGATTTCGCCCTGTTTCCGCACATGACGATCCGCAAGCAGGTCGCCTTCGGCCTGGAAATGCTGAAGCGGCCCAAGGAGGAAATCCGGCGCCGGGTTGACGAAACCCTCGCCACCTTCGAGATCGGCGCCCTTGCGGACCGCAAGCCCGACACCCTGTCTGGCGGCCAGCAGCAGCGCGTGGCGCTCGCCCGTGCGTTGATCACCCAACCCCGGCTGTTGCTCCTGGACGAACCGATCGGATCGCTCGACTTCAGCCTTCGCGAGGCGGTCATGCTGGAGTTGAAGGACGTTCAGCGGCGGCTGGGGATCAGCTTCATCTGGGTGACCCACGACCAAAACGAGGCCTTCTCGCTGGGAGACCTGGTGGTGGTGATGAACCACGCCCGGATCGAACAGGTCGGACCCCCGGAGGCCATCGCCGAACGGCCCCGCACCCGCTTCGTAGCCGAATTCATCCAGGGCAATAACGTATTCGAGGGCACGGTGGAGTCGGTGGAGAACGGCAACGCCCGCATCGGAACCCCCTCGGGGAGCTTTGACGTGCCGGTGGAAGATGCGCCCCTCCTGGCCCCGGGGGCGGTGGTCACCTTCTCGGTTCGCGCTGATATTCTCTCCACCCGCCCACAGGCCGAGCATGTCAACCGGCTTGAAGCGACCTGCAACGCAGTCGAGTACCTCGGGGCGATCCGCCGCTACGACCTGCAACTTGAGGACGGACGCTCATTGAAATACGAGCAGTTCAGGAGTGCCGCGGCCCGCATCAAGGAAGGGGAGCGGGTTTCCATCGGCTGGCGGGTGGAGGACGGTGTGCTCCATGCCTCCCCATCAGCACCATCGGATGAGCACCGTGCGTGAGCGTGCTTCGGTTAGCTATCTGCTGGCGCTTCCGGCCACGCTTTGGATGATCGGCGGGCTGATCGTGCCCATACTGTTCATCGTGTGGGTATCCTTTTGGACCACCCGAGAATTCGCGCTGGACAACCCCCTCAGTCTGACACACTACATCAAGCTATTCGATAAGCCTGTTTACTTGAAGCTAGTGGGCCACACGGTGCTGCAAACGATGGTGCTGATGGGGATCACGCTGGTGCTGGGGTACTGCATGGCGTACTTCATCGTGGGAAAGGTGCAGCGGGACGGCCGGAAGTACCTGTTGATCTTTTTGCTGATCATCCCATTCTGGACCAGCGCCCTGATTCGCACCATCGCCTGGATACCGTTCCTGGGCGTCAATGGCGTCATCAATCAATCCCTGATCTTCCTGGGGTTGATCGATGAGCCCATCGGGATATTCCTGTACTCCCGGACGGGGATCACGTTGGCCCAGGTTTCCTTTTACACCTTGATGGCGACCGGGCCGGTGGTCTATGTGATGCGGAACATTCCGCCGTCGGTGCTCCAGGCAGCCCAGTGCCTGAAGGCTTCCCCCTTTCATGTTTTCTGGCGCATCACCGTTCCCCTGACCCTGCCCGGCATCCTGATCGGCCAGTTGCTGGTCTTCCTCAACGTCATGGCGGATTTCGCGACCGCGGCGGCGATCGGAGGCAACAAGTTCGCCTATCTCGGGAACCTCGTCCTGTTGCTTTACGACTCGGGGCAACTTCCTTTCGCCTCGGTGATCGCGGTGGTAATGATGGTGTGCATGCTGGCCGGCGTGGCAATGATGCTGAAGGTCGTTGATATCCGCAGGCTGGGGGCCTTGTGATGCACTGGCGCACCAGACAGAAGGCTGCGAAGATCATCCTGGGAGGAATCACGTTTTTTTTTCTGATCTTCCAGTGGTTTCCCTTGTTCACCATGGGTGTGCTGTCCTTCACCGGACCGGACGACGGAACGACATTTCCGATGCGCAGTCTGTCCCTGCATTGGTACCGCGAGTTCCTGCGCGATTCGTTTGTCGACGATTTCAAGCCGCCCATGTACCGCTCTTTGGTGCTTGCGGTGATCTGTTCCGTTACCACCGCAGGCCTCGCGCTGGCGGCGGCCCAGGCCATGCGTTCCCGGTTTGCTGGCAGCGACTTGTTTTTCTATTTGATTCTGCTCGGGATTATGGCCCCGGGAATCCTGGTCGGACTGGGAATGGCTGTTGTGGCTCGGGTGCTCGGGATTCCTCTGGCGTGGTACTCCACCACCCTTGCCGTGCACCTGGTGTGGACGCTGCCTTTCGGCCTGTTGTTATTGCTGGCGGCGTTCAATCGATTCGACCGCGAGCTGGAGGAAGCCGCCCTGACCCTTGGGGCCAACCGATGGTCCGCCTTCTGGCGGATCACCTTCCCGTTGGTGTTGCCGGGTGTGATCGGAGCCGCCCTGTTCGGCTTCACCCTATCCTACGACGAATTTGCACGGAGCCTATTCGCCACGGGGTCCGAACAGACCCTGCCGCTGATCATTTTCGCGCAGTTCGACCGTCAACTTCAGCCGACGCTGTATGCCATCGGAACGACCACCACGGTCATCTCCCTGGGGATGGTCGGCCTGTTCGCCCTTCTTTTCCGCATCGTGCGGAGACGGGCCCAGACGACGTCTCCAGGCGTCAACTAGGATGATTCACCACCTCGTCAACCCAATCCTTGCAAGGAGAAATCGCCATGAAAATGACGCGACGTGAAATGCTGAAAAACAGTGCCATGGCCGCCGGTGCAGCGGCCGCGGGCGGGCTGATGGCCCATTCGGCCTACGCGCAGGGCGTTACCCTCGATGCCGTGGGCGCCACGTACAACCTGCGGGAAGTGATCCTGAAAGGGTTCGCCAAGCAGACGGGTATCACCGTGAAACCCTGGTTGAGCCCTTCGGCTCAGGGGCGGGTGGACCGCCTGCGGGTGGCTCCGGTCGACGTGCTGGAAACCGGTGCGGACTTCCTGAAGTTCGCCTGGGAAGACAAACTGATCGAACCCATCGATCTTTCGCGGGTGCCCAACTGGAAGAATGTCCCCAATTTGTTCATTACTGGACAGGAAACCCCCGATGCGCCGGTGGGACTCGGCGACAACCCGGGCCGGATCATGTACGTGGACGAGGCCAAGACCAAGGTGAAGTACCTCCCCTACATGTATCAGTTCGACTCGATCGGCTATAACCCTAAGTACGTCAAAGCCGAAAACAACGTGCTGTCCTGGGGCGAACTGTTCAACCCCAAGTATCGCGGCAAGACGGCGCTCTACGGCATCGATTGGCTGGGCATGCTTGACGCCGCCCTGGGCATGCAGGCCCTGGGCTACCTGAAGGCCAAAGACGTGACGAACCTGACCGAGAAGGAGGTCGACACGTTGATGGACTTCATGAAGGACAAGAAGAAGGAAGGCCATTTCCGCGCCCTGTGGAAGGGCTTCGGCGAGCTGGTGAACCTGATGGCGTCGGAGGAAGTCTGGATCGCGGACGCCTGGTGGCCGGTGGTGACCACGGTGCGCAAGAAGGGCATTCCCTGCCGTTACGCGGAAGCGATCGAGGGCTATCGGGCCTGGGCGATCGGCACCTGCCTGAGCGCTTCGGCCAAGAACGTCGAAGGAGCCTACAAGTGGTTCAACTACTGGTTCGAGGGCTTCGCCGGCGCCGAACAGTCCAAGCTCGGCTTTTACTCGCCCGTGGACAGCTACAAGAAGTACCTCACGAAAAAGCAGGTGGAGGAGTTGTACGACGGTGTCGGGCGTGACGGCGGCTCGGTCGCGAAGAAGAACAAACTGATCTATGTCTGGAACACCAAGCCGGACAACCAGGAATACTACACGGACAAGTGGAACGAGTTCCTGGCAACCTGATCGCCATGGCCTGACCCCCATAGGTTACGGCAGAATCGGCACTGTGGTCGCAGGCTATGGCAACGCGTTCGGCATGAACGTATTGGTGTGAGCAGGCGAGAAATCCCTTGAACCTGCGCGCGCGGATGGGTTTGCAGTGGCGCCCGGCAAGGAGGCGTTTTTCCAAGCAGGCGATGTGCTTTCGCTGCTTGCGCGCCTGTGTACGATGCCACCCGTGGCATCGTCACCGCCACGGACCTGGCCCGTATCAAACCGAGCGCCTTGTTGGTCATAACCCAGTCGCCACCCCTGATAGAGCAAGGGGCCCTGGTTGATGCATTGCGCGCCGAGCGGCCCCGTATGGCGACAGTGGGTGTCCACTGGCAAGGGCCTCTGACCGGCCCCAGCGATCCGCTGCTCACAATGGACGACGTGATCAGCACGCCGCGTATCGGCTCTGTTTTCCGCCAGGAATACGAGACTCAGTATTCGGGGGGCGCGGGGGGACGAATCGCTTGCGAGTCGCACGATTCTTCCCCCGCATTTGCTTTTCTTCGG
>JACZVE010000186.1 GCA_022572825.1 SAR324 cluster bacterium | reverse complement strand
TGGAGAATCGGAAAGGCCGGCCCTCCTTATCCAACACGTGGTCCCCGTCCGTATCGCTCCACCCTGCCGCGCGCAAAAGACGGATCGCTTTGGGAATCGAGTACTCCAGCGGCTTTACGGTGGGCGAGCTGTAGCGCGAGTTGGCCTCGAAGGGGCCTACCGCTTTCTCCCGCAGGCCGTGATAAAACTTTTCGATGAACGTTTCCCGGTCGAACAGGTGCGCCATGGCGCGCCGCGCACCCTTATCGTTGAACAGGGGAGACGAAAGATTCCAGCCCACGTAGCGGTAGGAGCGGGGCGCCTTATTCTGCACGTCCAGCTTGATCAGGGGTCTGCCGGAATCCGCTCCCAGCCCGAAGGACTTGCCCACGGCTTCGCGCACCCACTGGTCGGGGGTGAACATGATGATGTCGAGGTCGCCTTTCTTGAATGCTTCCAGGGCTACCTTGTCCGCCGAGATGATTTTGGTCAGCAGCAGTTGCTGATTGAATCGCCCAATATTCTGGGGGAGCTTAGTGCCCCAATATGCATCGGACTTCTTCAGCAGCACCGAGGCGCCCCTCTTCCAACGTATGAACCGATAGGGGCCGCTGCCCATCGGTTTCTTGGACAGCGGGGTCTTGTTGGGGTCGTCGCCGGGAAATCCATGCTTCGGGACGATGCGCAGGGCGGCAATGTTGATGAAATTGCGAAAATGGTCGCGCCGCACGGTAAAACGTATGGTGCGATCATTGAGCGGCTCCGCCGAGACGATGTTGCTGTAGTAGGCCTGCCATTTGACCCGTGTCTTCAAGGTGGGGTGCTGGAGCGTTTCGAAGCTGAATACGACGTCTCCGGCTGTTACGGGCCGACCGTCCTGCCATCGGGCGCGGGGGTCGAGATGAAACGTGTAGCGCAGCTTATCCGCGGAGATTTCCCAGCGCTCCGCCAAAAGGGGAAGGTGCTCCAGCGTTTCCACGTCCGTGTTGGTCAAATTCTCGTAGATCTTGTCGAGTATCTGGTTGCCATACCGGTCCGTGGCGTTGAGTGGGTGCAGGAGGGCCGGGGAAACGGTGTAGCGGTCCCGACGCAAGCCTCCCCGCACCGCCTTGGGATTGCCGCGGATCGCGGGCGTTGCCGACGCGCCTGGTACGGGCATCAGCCACTGCAGACAGGCGGCGGCCAGCGCCATACAGGCGAGATGGATTATTCGTATCGTCATGCCGCTTCCTTTCCCTGTCATATGCCGCGGTGAATCACCGGCCGCCGCCGCAAACCCTCGCGCGCCGGTTCGGCCGGCCCGATTGTCATGGGACATTCCCACAGGCGACGGGGAAATCGAGCAGGTCCGGCCATGCGAAAAACCACGGCGTAGCGGTTGTGATTGGCCAGGAATCCCTTCCACCATTTGTGTGCAACGGCAAGAAAAGCGTAGAAAAACGACGCGGCGGGGTCAATCCCCACGCAGCATGCGGACGGGTGCTGCCCGGTTCGGCCGGCGTACGGGAAACTGTTGTATGCCCCCGCCCGACATGATAAGAGTCGCGGACGCCGGGCTCGTAGCCGCGCCCGCCCGGATGGCGTCAACCCCCTTTTGTCATCGCCTGCTGCATCCATGGCCAAGTCACCGGCAAAGTCAACGGCGAAGTCACCGGGCTCCATTGCCGATCTACAGGCCGAATCCGATCTGCGCGAATCCGCATCGCCCGAAGAGGGCCCGCCGCGCAGCCCCGCATCCCCGCCACCCGAATCCGCTGCGGAAGGTGCCACCGTGGATGATCCGACGGCGGCCGATCCGACGGGGGATGATACGACGCGGGGGGATCCTACAGCGCAAGACGCGCGCCTGGTGAAACTCGTCAATAATCAGGAAGGGTATTGGAAGGTGCTGGAGGACGGCCGGCGCATCGATCTTACCGAAGAGGAGTGGCGCATGGAACTGGCGCGCGTCTTCAAGCGGGAATCGTAATGCCGCAATGGGCAGGCGACGCAATTACGGCTTGCGCGCCTTGAAGTTGATGCCCACCGTGCCGAAGGCTGCGGCGCTGGAGCTTTGCGGTGCCCCCTCGAACACCGGCGCCTTCCAGGTGATGGCAAAGTCCTTGAACCCGGCGGTTTTGACGACTGCTTCCAGCTCCGCTTCCAGCAGAGCGCCGGCAATTCACCCGGTCCAAAGGTCGATTTTCTGTTTCGCGGCCTCGGGCACGGGCTTGTGCACCATGATGTCGCCGATCTGCATGCGCCCGCCGGGCTTCAGCACGCGGTGGATTTCGCGGAACACTCCGGACTTGTCCGGACACAGGTTGACGACGCCGTTGGAAATCACCGCGTCCGCCCAGCCATCCTCGACGGGAATCTGCTCCAGAAGGCCGTGCTGGAAGGAAAGCTGCCTCAGCCCGGCCTCGCCGCAGGCCGTTCGGGCCTTATCCAGCATCTCCTCGGTCATGTCCACCCCGATAACGCTGCCGTCGGGGCCCACCTGATGGGCGGCGATGAAGCTGTCGGTGCCCGCGCCGCAGCCCAGGTCCACCACCCGCTCGCCGGGCGCCATGGCGCCCATGGCGAAAGGATTGCCCGTGCCGGCGAGGCGGGCCAGCACTGATTCGGGGACGTAGGACAGCAGCTCTTCGCTATAGCCCAGAATAGCGGCCAGCTTGCTTCCCGTATGAAAGTGATAGCCCTTGTCCGGGTGGTTGGCCACCTCGCGGTATTGCTTTTTGACTTCCTCCTGGAGATAGTCCAGGTCGAGACCTATGGGAACGGGTATGGCGGTCATGGTTCTCTCCTTTGCTTGAGCTCCAGTCGGGCACGACGGAAGGCAACCGGAAACATCGCGGCCAGTCGGCGGATCCGGCTCGCTGGCCGCCACCCCTGTAATTCGGCTGGCTAAATCGGATAATGTAAGCAAATTTACAAAACCGAGGTCCGATTGTCCACCCCGCGAGGAAAGCCGGTCGGATAATGCCTGCCTGGGTGCGGCCCGCCGGCCGCGGGTCGGCTCATTCGGCTCGGCGAAGCGGCATTGCCGCCCCACGGGCCGTCCCGCCGCGGGTCCATTTGCCCACACCCCGCCGGCCTGGCGGGACGGGGCCGCGCTTCTTGCATTTTTGCGGGCCGATGGCGCAATATAAGCGATCCGACAATGATTTGCACCCTGGGGCACCCCCCCACGGTCCGCGCCTCCGGGCATCCTGGTCTATGATGCGCCACAGACCCTGTGTTCCTCACCTCGCCAGCGGCGTGGCAGCCGTGGCCGTACGCGCACCGACCTCGGCCATCCGCCCCCACCGACCCAGATGAGCGAACGAACGCGCTATTTGCTGGACACCAACGTTCTCCTCTACGATCCGGACGCCCTGCTGGCCTTTCCGGACGGCGAGGTGATCGTTCCCATCACGGTGATCGAGGAGATCGATCAGTTCAAATCGGAGGTGTCCGAGACCGGCCGCAACGCCCGGCTGGTTTCGAAAGCGATCGACCGCCACCGCCAAACCGGCAGTCTTGCGGTCGGACTTCAGCAGAGCAACGGCAGCACCCTGCGCGTTCACATCTGGAACCCGGACAGCGACGGGCTGCCAAAGGAGTTGGATCTGCGCCGCTCTGGCAACCGCGTGCTGGGCTCCGCCCTGCAGTTGAAGAAGCAGGGAGGCGGTCCGGTGGTCCTCGTCAGTCAGGACACCAATATCCGCATCAAAGCCAATGCCCTTGGCGTTGAAGCCATCAACTACGAAGGCGAACGCCCCACCACCACGGAGCTTTACGCCGGTTGGGAGCTGGCGGAAGTTTCCGCGGCGGAGCTGGAACGCTCCCGTCAAAACCAGCCGCCCACGTTTTCCAAACCCTTTTACCCCAACGAGGGGATGGTGCTGCAGGATCGCGACAGTCCCCCGCAATTTCTCGTCTACCGCAAAATCGAAGCCGAGCGGGAACTCCAGCCGATAGCGGATTTCAGCGCGGGCATCTGGGGGATTACACCCCGCAACCCGCAGCAGGCGCTGGCGCTGGACATTATGCTCGATCCGTCCGTTTCCATCGTAACGCTGATGGGCAAGGCGGGAACCGGCAAGACGCTGTTGGCGCTGGCCGCCGGGTTGCAGATGATGATGGACGAGAACACTTACACAAAAATTTTAGTATCGCGGCCGATCTTCCCGATGGGAAAGGACATCGGTTATCTGCCGGGCACAGCCCAGGAAAAGTTGGAACCCTGGATGCAGCCCATCTTCGACAACCTGGAGTTCCTAATCGCTTCGCCCATCTCCAAGAATCATCCCGCCAAGGGCTACCGGGCCCTGATGGATCAAGGGCTGATCAATATCGAACCGTTGACCTACATCCGGGGCCGCAGCATTCCCAATCAGTTCATGATCGTGGATGAATCCCAGAATTTGACGCCCCACGAGATCAAGACCATCATCACGCGGGTGGGCGAAGGCACCAAGATCGTGCTGACGGGCGATCCGTACCAGATCGACAACCCCTACGTGGATTCCATTTCCAACGGCCTCAGCCACGTGGTGGAGCGCTTCAAGAGCCTGCCGCTGGCCGGGCACGTCACCCTGGTGCGGGGCGAACGCTCCGCGCTGGCGGAAATGGCCGCCAATGTCCTTTGAGGGGTGCGCCTCGATCGAGCCGCCCCTAAAACACCCAGGACAGACCCACGTTGGTATAGGTGCCGCCCAGCTCGAGGGTCGCCGGTCCGGACAGGGAGGGGACGTCCAGTTGGGCCGCGGTTCTGCCGACTTCCACCAGCAGCCCCAGCCGCCCCAGCAGCACGCGGAGGCCCGCGCGGGCGTTGAAGACATCGTCCGGGGAGTCACGCAGGGACCGACCGCCGGGCAGATCCAGATTAGCGTAGTAATTTCCGATGCCGAGGCCGACGAACGGGAAGAAGGCACCCAGCCGGAGAAATGTCTTCAGTGTGAACAGCACGCCCTTGACGCGCATTCCGACCCGTTCACCGCTCGGCAGCGAGATGAAATCGTCGTACTGCAGAACTTCGGTACCGATTCCCAGGCCGAAGCGCCCGCCTGAAACGCCGTAGATATCCAGCTCGAGCGAGACCGGTTCCACCTCGCGCTCGTCCTGCAACGGGCCGTGATCCTTCGCCAGGGTTTCGAACAAGGTGTCTCCGGACGCGCTGGGATCCGACACGCCCTTCTTGATGGTGAGAAAGTAAAGCGTGGCCGCCTGGCCCCAACCCTGCCCCGGCAGCGCGCCCAGCAGGAGCAGGATCAATCCCGCCATCAGGGCGCGGCGGGTGCCGTGACCGATAAGCGTTACCATTGCCACCCCAGCTCGATGAAGAAGGTGATGTCCGACTCGTTGCGCTGCTGGTTGTAGTCCTCGATCATGCCCAGCTCGAACAGGAAGCCCTTTGCAATGCGCTTGTAGCCCAGCACCAGCACGTCGGTCTGGCGGGATATGTCAAAATCCGTGGTGGCCGGATCGTCGCTCTCGATGAAGATGCTGGTCTGCGTGACGGACTGCAGCACCAACGAGTTTTCCATATCGATGCGGAATTCCAGCCCGAACATGCGGTGTTTGAGCCGGTCGGCGAACGTGTCGGCCGCCACGTCCAGCTCGGTGGTGCCGACCTGAAAATGCCCCACCACGTCGCCCACGGCCTTGGAGAGCAGGAAATAGTAGCCGAAGTCGGCCCGCCCGCTGCTGATGAGCTGGCGCGGGCCGGCGGGGTTGGATTCCAGCGGAACCTTGTAGGACAGCTTGATGCTCAGCGCGGGCAGCACGTCCCCGCCTTCCCCCAGATTCCATTTAAGATTGACGACCGGGTCCAGCGGTTCCTGGGAAAAGGCCTGCGAGCTTCTTCGCAGAAACGTGCCGTTGCGAATGACGTAAAAATCGAAGCGATCCTGATCGGAGAACAGCCGGTCCTCGTTGAGCCCGCCGAACGCTTTTTCCACCCCTTCGATGCGGTCATCGAGAAATCCGCCGCCGAAGGTCACCCAGGCCAGTTCCAGACCCACCTCCAGGCTGTCCGTCAGGCCGTAATCGAAGCGGAACAGGTGCCGCGCGGCCTCCACGTCGATGTAGAGCCCGTAACCGCTCGCGGGAAAGTCCGCTTCGGTCAGTCCCCCCGGCCGGGCCACGTCCGCCGCCTGGATCACCGTGGAGCTGAACGCCTGCGGTGATTGGGTGTTGATAAACGTGTTGGTGAGGGCATACTGATAGCGGAACTGGAAGGTGGATTCGGGCAGGGTCAGAGGAGCATCGGGCGTGTAGGTCAGGAACGCCAACGTCACCGGAAACTGATTGCGGATGGAGAGAGGCCCCAACCCACCGTTGTCAACCGCACCGACGGGGCGGTTCAGAACGGCGGCCAGCACGAGGACGGCAAGAATGACCGCTCGTGCCCGTCCCGGCCACCGGCGCGCGAGGGACGTCGACTGCTGCATCTGCATGCTTACCGTGCCGATTCGGAGCTCCAGGCAATCCTGCCCTTGCAGTCAATCAATAACTGTGCCGGGGCAGGGCGAGTGCAAAGTCGCCGGAATCGCCGATTCGAGCTTTCTGCGCGGGACCCCTTCCCCCCTGGCCCCCCTTCCCCGCTATGCAGGGAAGGGGGGAATTCCGGCCGTGACCAGCCTCTTGCAAGGACTTACAAGCCCCTCCCTGCCT
>JACZVE010000185.1 GCA_022572825.1 SAR324 cluster bacterium | reverse complement strand
TCATCCTCCGTGTATTTACACTTCTTACACCCTTCCGCATTGCGCGCTACCCCGTCATCGACACATTCCCCTTCATTCGCCATGCAGGTACTGCAAATCAATTCATTCTGCTTATTTATGCCTTCACATTCCTCTTTCGGCGGCATCACACACTTTATACACTCTTCACCACTAGGCGCGAGACCATCATCCACACAACTGCCGCCGCCCATCAAACAGACACTGCAAATTTCAAAGTTCCCTTTGTTAATTTCCCTGCAATTCCTATCATCATCATCCGGGTATTTACACTTCTTACACGCTTCCCCATTGGGCGCGACCCCGTCAGGGGCGCGCCCTCCGCCGAAACCGGGGCCGCCGGCTTCCGCTGCGCGTTGCCGCCGGCGGCCTGACATGTTCCACGGGGGTTGCCTCCGCGGCCGGTCCGGGTCAAGGTTTCAAGACCGTACTGAAGCGGGCGGAAAGAGCGGCCACACGGGCTTTGCATAATAGGGGAGACGAGCCGCTCGTCATACGGCAGGGCAGCGCCGAGCAAGGGGGACCGTGTGCAATCACAGGGATTTTCCCGGCTATCCGTGGCAAAATGGGCAAAATGGGCGGCTCAGCGCAACGTAAAAGGAGCAGCACATGAAAATCGAGGATTGGTTCGTAGAAAAATATCTGGATGGAAAGATTCCGCTGCCGGGCGCCGCCGTTCAGGTGCTGCTGAACCAGTATCTTTCCTTACTGAACCGGCTGGAAAGCGCATTCGGGCCGATCACCACGATCGTGCCGCCGGAGACCGAGGAGATTGCCGCCCGCAGCGCCGAATTGATGGAGACCCATTACAACATGCCGCTGGCCATGTTTACCAACTTCCTGGGCAAGTCCATGAAGTACTCCACGGGCCTGTGGGAAACCGGGGCCCGGAATGTGGATGAGGCCCAGGAAGCCATGATGGCCGATCTCTGCGACAAGGCCGATATTCATGACGGCCTCAAGGTGTTGGATATCGGTTGCGGCTTCGGCAGCTTCGCGGAACATGTGCTGCGCCGTTTTCCAGACGCCAAGGTCTATGGGCTGACGCTGAGTCAGACCCAGGCCGACTACCTGCGCGCCAAGCAGGCGGAATCCGGCCACATCCTCCACAGCGACCGTTTCTACCTGATTCAGGACGATTTCAACAACGTCCGCTTCGACCAGCCGTTCGACCGCATCATCAGCATCGGAGTGTTCGAGCACATCAGCAATCTGAGTAAGGCGCTGGAGAAAATTCGCACCTTCATCGCCGAGGACGGCATCTGCTTTCTACATTACATCGTCTTCACCGCCTTGGGAGGGCAGGCGGATACGCCACGAAATATACCCTTCGTGGACCGATACATCTTCCCGGGTGGCCGGATGTGGTTCGAGCGTGAGCTTTTCAAGCACCAGCAGCATTTCCGCATCGAACAACACTGGATCCTGGGCGGGACGAACTACAGGCGTACGATACAGGGCTGGCTGGCCAACTACCTGCGCAACTATGAGAAAATACGCCGCGAAACGGGGTTGGAGACTCGGGTATTGCGGATATGGGAATTTTACCTGCGCGGCTGCATCGCCAATTTCCGGGTGCGGGGAGGGAACTTTTACGGCAACGGACAATACCTGCTGCGGCCAATCTGAACGGCGCCGCCCGCTCTGAACGACCTCCCGCGACCGATCTGAATGGAGCGGCCCGGGAATTCGCGCGACCAGCCGTGCCCCTGTCTTCTCCAGGAGGCAGGGGCACGCACCCCGCCAAAAAAGTTCGCGATCGGTCTCACCGGCGCAATGCTCGCCCGCCTCGAATGTTCCCCGCTGGAAAGACTTGACCGCCGGCCGGCTGCCGTCAAATTGCCGGTCTTATGGCGAGTATTTCTTGCAAAGTGAGTTCGCTCGCCACGAGCGGCGACGTGCTGACGCTCAACGGACGCCGCGGCGAATCGGCTAAGTCGATACCGGGTCCCGGCGCATTCGCGTCTCTTCGATTTGTCCTACCATGGGTGGCTTTGTCATAATGTTCTTATACGGCGGCGAACGGGAATATGCGCCTAATCTGGCCTGATTGCTGGATGCTCCTTCAATTTGTCTTTAATTCTTTTATCTTGTACCGTTGATCTTGCTTGATTTCCTGACCATAATCGTTTGACGTTGCGGTAAGCGTACGGAAATCAGCGCTGAACGGGCGGTGCCCTCCGCTGGATTTGTCCTAGTATCACTTTGTTCTATGATGTTAAATGCAGCCGCCGCTGGACACGGATAAACTAAGATAAAAATAATATCAATAACTTAGATCAACATCCATGGGCGTTCATCCGCGGTTGCATCTTAAGTCGGCGCATATGCGGCGAAGCCCTCTGGAAGTTATTAACCGAATCTCCGATTGACGATACCAGGGCGAGGCAATAGGGGACCATGACGGCGGCAAACCGAGCAGCGGGGTTCACGCTGGACCGCAAGCGGCCCATCACCGATCAGATCGTTGCCCACCTCCTCGGGTCCATCAGCGCGGGGGAACTGAAAGCAGGGACGCGGCTGCCGTCCATCCGCAGCCTGGCGGCACAGCTGGGGGTGAACCGCAACACCGTCGCCAACGCCTTCCGGGAGCTGGCGGAGAAAGGCTACATGCGCACGCACTTTGGCGGCGGGAGCATCGCCAGCCTGCCGCCGCCCGTGCAGGCCGTGGTGGGCAAATCGGCGGCCAGCGACGCCGGGACTGTCACCGCGTTCACCGAGGGGGATTGGGAGCAGCGTTTTGCGCGGCGCCTGAACGGCTTCCTGTCTTCTCCGACGCCGCCGCTGTTCCCCACGGGCCAGCCCCGGCCCATCAATCTGTTTCAGATGCGTCCGGATACCGGGCTGTTTCCGCAAGAGCGCTTCCGGCAGTGCCTCAATACCGTGCTGCGGCGCGCAGGGCGCCATTTGCTGAACTACGGCAGTCCGGCAGGCTATCTGCCGCTGCGCGAGCAGATCGCGCGGCGGTTGCGCGCGTCCAATATCGACGCGGAGCCCAGCCAGATTCTCATCGTCAGCGGCAGCCAGCAGGGCATCGACCTGTTGGGGCGGGCATTTTTGGACCCCGGTGACAGTGTGGTGGTGGAATCGCCCATGTACTCCATCGGGCTGAAGATATTCGCCGCCAACGGCGCGCGGCTGTTCCCCTACCTGGTGGGCCGTGAGGGAATCCAATTCACGGCGCTGGAACAGTTGGGCCCGCAGCAGCCACCCAAGCTGTTCTATGCGGTGCCGAACTTCCAGAACCCCACCACGCACTCGTACACCCTGGAAGAAAAGCTGCGCCTGCTCCAGCAGGCCTACCGGCTGGGCAGCATCGTTATCGAGGACGCTTCGGACAACGAGCTGCACGGCGACCCGGCTCAGTGGCCCGCGCTGGCCTCGCTGGACCGCGCTCACCGCGTGATTTATCTCAACACGTTCAGCAAGACCCTCGTTCCCGCCGTGCGGGTGGGGTACCTCTGCGCGCCTGCATCCCTGGTGCGGCGCCTGACCGAGCTGAAGGAGATGACGGACCTGTCGCAGTCCCTCATTCTCCAGGCAGCCATCGCGGAATTCATGGAGCGGGGATATTTCGACGAGCACGTGGCCTCCCTGCGCAGGGCCTATCGGGAGCGCATGGAGCGCGTGCTGGAAACGCTGGCGGCCACACTGCCGGCGGAGGCGGCTTTTACACGGCCGGATGGCGGCCTGTGCGTGTGGGTGGATCTGCCGGCGCACGTGAATACGGATCGGCTCTTCGAGCATCTGCGGGGCCGCGGCGTGCTGGTATCCCCCGGCACGCTCTATCAGCCCCTGCAGGGCGGACGCAACGGGATTCGCCTGTGCGTGGCGAACGAGCACGAGGACCGGCTGCGGGAGGGCTTCGCCATCCTCGGCCGGGAGCTGGCACAGGCGGTGCGGCGTCCCCCGCCCAGCCCGGCCGAGCAGGAGTATCAATCGATACACTGATTTCATATGCAAGGGGTCCCATGATTGTCGCACCTTGTAGGGATCAGGATGCCCAGGCACATTACCTCGCCCCCCAACCCCCCTCTCCGACGGGTGTCTATACGGAACACCGGGAGAGGGGGAGCTATCGCTGGCATTTGCGCCTTTCTTAGCGATTTGTCGTGAATGCGGAACTCTATTTACGGGAGAAAAGCCATGGAAAACGGAACCGGTTGGATGAGCGAGACCATGCGGCTGAAGGTGGGTCTGGCCGAAATGCTCAAAGGGGGCGTGATCATGGACGTGGTCACGGCCGAGCACGCCAAGATCGCCGAGGATGCCGGCGCGGTGGCGGTGATGGCGCTGGAGCGGGTGCCGGCGGATATCCGCCGCGAGGGCGGCGTGGCCCGCATGTCCGATCCGGCGCTCATCGAGGCCATCATGAACACCGTCAGCATTCCCGTGATGGCCAAATGCCGCATCGGCCACTTCGCCGAGGCGCAGATTCTCCAGGAGCAGGGCGTCGATTACATCGACGAGAGCGAGGTGCTCACCCCGGCCGATGAGGCCCACCATGTCGCCAAGCTGGCGTTCAAGACGCCATTCGTCTGCGGCGCCACCAACCTGGGCGAGGCGCTGCGGCGCATCGGCGAAGGCGCGACGATGATCCGCACCAAGGGCGAGGCGGGCACGGGCGACATTATCGAGGCGGTGCGTCACCTGCGCGCCATCAACCGCGATATGGCGCTGATCGCCCAGCTCAGCGAGATGGAGCTGATGGCGGAGGCCAAGCGGCTCCAGGCACCCTACGAGTTGGTCAGGTACGTGCACGAGCACGGCAAGCTGCCCGTGCCCAAGTTCACCGCGGGCGGTGTGGCCACTCCGGCGGATGCCTCGCTGTTGATGCAGCTTGGCGCCGAGGCGGTGTTCGTCGGCTCGGGCATCTTCAAAGCCTCCGATCCGCCCAAGCGCGCGCACGCGATCGTCAAGGCCGTCACGCACTACGACAAGCCGGGCGAGCTGCTCGCTGCGTCCAAGGGGCTGGGCACGCCCATGTCCGGCATCGCCGTGGGCGAGCTGGCGGACGAGCAGAAGCTCGCCGTGCGGGGCTGGTAGCCATGGCGGAACCGATGCGCATCGGCATTCTCGCCCTGCAGGGGGACGTGGCGCTCCATCAGGCCAGGCTGGCCAAGCTCTCCGTGGAAGCGGTGCCCGTGCGCGGCGCCGACGAGCTGGCGGCCTGCCGGGGCCTGATAATCCCCGGCGGGGAGAGCACCACCTTTCTCAAGCTGCTCGAAGCGTATGCGCTGGGCGATCCGCTGGTGGCGTTCGCCCGCGAGCGGCCCCTGTGGGGCGTGTGCGCCGGGTCGATCCTCATGGCCGCCCAGGTGCAAAATCCAGCGCAGCACGCCCTGGCCATCCTGCCCATCACCGTCCGCCGCAACGCCTATGGCCGGCAGAACGAGAGCTTCATCGCCACCTTCCCGCTGCGGCTCCCCGGGCAGGGCGCCCTGGAACAGGAGGGCGTGTTCATCCGGGCGCCGCAGGTCGTCGCGTGGCAGCCCGAGGTAGCGGTGCTGGCCGAGTACGGCGGCACGCCGGTCGCGCTGCAATACGGGCACCACCTCGCCACCACCTTCCATCCCGAGCTGGCGGAAGCGGAGACCATGCACCGCCACTTCCTCGCCCTGTGCGGCGGCGAGCGGCTGGCCGCCTCCTCCGCCTGACCGGCCTCGCTGACCGCGGTGCGTGATACTGGACGGCCGCCATTAGGGGGCGGCTCGGCTGGCTAACGGTATTTGGAGGTTGTTGTTGAGGCCGGAGGAGAAAAAGGCAGGGTTGTTGATCGGCCGGGAGCAGGACGCGATGCTGGACTGATCACAGAAAGACAATTTGCACCAACTTCGTCAGCTCATTTCCCATCTTTACATTCGGCTAGATCAACCCCTATGTATACATCAACACTTGGTCAATATCTACACGTATTGGCCTCTGGTTTGCGAACTAGACTCCAAGCAAATCGATAAACTGTCCAACATCCGTTTCTGCTATTTCCTCACGAGTCATTTCCCGGGCTATGCGCCAATTATCCCGCTTTCGCCACCTCGGATCCACATCCTCAAATTTCTCATAGTGTCCCAACGAGCGACATTTACTTCCTTTCACCTCCTTGACTGCTCGATCAATAAAGTAATTCTCGATTGCCCTACGCTCAAGCACATGACACTTTATATCGTGTTTGCGACATATATCAATGAAATCTCTTCGATTAGACTCCAACTCTGCATTCGGTCTATCTCGTTCACTATCTATTAGTACCAAAACATTTTTAGTAATGCGTAGAATCTCTTCAAGATCAGTCTGTCGGCTTGGGTTAATGGCACCACCTAAGGAGATCAACACAAATCTACGGTCCTTGTTATAAAGTCGGAGGAACTGCTGCACGGTTTTTACATCCGTCGGCCCTTCAACGAAAAGGACATTGTCGAATCCCAGCTCCCTACCTGAAAAATTCAGTTCTCCGAGAAATTCTGTTAGCCTGACTGTTGCATCATAGATTCGAACTTCGCTGCCTCCTTCACCTATCCTCCGTATCGTGTAAATAGTGTCCGCAGCGGTCCGCGCAAGCCCAATGCTATGAGTGCCGAAAAGAATTCCTTCCGTCGCATAGGACGCAAGCGT
>JACZVE010000184.1 GCA_022572825.1 SAR324 cluster bacterium | reverse complement strand
CCGTGGCAGCAGGGCAAAAGCAAAGTCGCTCGATCCGGCGGACTCACCCCTCCCCGCATCCCGCCCGCGGCGGGATGCCGCCCCTCCCCCTGCGTGTCCAGACAACCAGGCAGGGAGGGGCTTGTAAGTCCTTGCAAGAGGCTGATCACGGCCGGAATTCCCCCCTTCCCTGCATAGCGGGGAAGGGGGGCCAGGGGGGAAGGGGTCCCGAGCAGAAAGCTCGAATCGGCGATTCCGGCGACTTTGCACTCGCCCCGGCCGTGGCAGGCCAAGCCTTGACAGCTTGGGAAACTTAATTCGAAGATTCCTGCAGGATCCTGGTCGGGCGCCCGCGCGGTCGTACTGCGCGTTTGTACCCGCCGCGCGAGGACCGCTCACGCCAGGATCGCACGCAATGGTTCGGTACGGCGGCGGGTCGCATCCATGAACTACGGCTTCATCATCGATAACCGCAAGTGCATCGGCTGCCACGCCTGTACGGTGGCCTGCAAGGCGGAGCACGATACCCCGATCGGCGTCAACCGCACGTGGGTGAAGTACGTGGAAAAGGGCACCTACCCCAATACGCGGCGCCTGTTCACCGTGCACCGCTGCAATCACTGCGCCGATGCACCCTGCGTGGAAATCTGCCCGGTGAGGTCTCTGTACCTCCGGGAAGATGGCATCGTCGACTTCGACCGCGAGCGCTGCATCGGCTGCAAGGCCTGCATGCAGGCCTGTCCCTACGACGCCCTGCATATCGATCCCGAGACGCACACCGCGAGCAAGTGCAACTACTGCGCGCACCGCACGGATCGGGGCCTGGAACCGGCGTGCGTGATCGTCTGCCCCGTGCACGCGATCATCTCCGGCGACATGGACGATGCCGGGAGCGAGATCGCGCGCACCTTGAGCCGGCACCCGGTTTCCGTGCGCAAGCCGGAAAAGAACACCCGGCCCAAGCTGTTCTACATCGACGCCGATGCGGCGGCCATCCGGCCCGAGATGGCACCGGCAGACCCGCTCTACTCACAAACGGAGCAAACCGCCGGGGTGGGCCACTTCGCCCCGCACGGCGAGGGAGACGGCCGGGGCAACGGCGCTGAAAGCGTGGCCTGGCTGCTCAAGGTGCTGCCCTACTCCGCGGACACCATCGCCCGGGCCGAAAGCAAGGTACAGCGGGAGGCGGAGCAGGCCCGGCGAACCTACGATATTCCGCAGCGCGGTGTGCTCTGGGACTGGGAGGTCAGCGGGTACCTGTGGAGCAAGTCCGTCGCCGCCGGGATGGTGTTTCTGCCCCTGCTGCTGCAATTGACGGGACTGATGACCCTGCGGCCGCGCCTGGAGTTGGCGCTGGCCGCGTTCTCGCTGATTTTTCTGATGCTGACGGGGCTGCTGCTCATCAAGGATCTCGATCAGCCGGGGCGCTGTCTCTACGTGCTGCTGCGGCCGCAATGGCGCTCCTGGCTGGTGCGCGGCGCCTATATCCTCACGGCCTTCGCCGCGACGACATCGCTGTGGCTGCTGCTGCTGCTCCTGGGCGTGGGCGGGTTCCCCTGGCTGCATGCGCTGCTGGTCGTGCTGGGCCTACTGACGGCAGTGTACACCGCCTTTCTGCTGGGCCAGGCCAAGGGCCGCGACCTGTGGCAGAGCCCGCTGCTGGCCGTGCGCATGATCGTCACCAGCGCCATGACGGGCAGTGCCGCGGTGCTGCTGCTGGGCCTGCTGGCGGACCATGGCGTGCTGCAAGCGCCGCTGATCGCGCTGGAAGTGGCCATCGTGGCGCATCTGCTGCTGGTGGCCATCGAGTTCGCCACGCCGCACGTGACGGTGGATACGGCCACCGCCCTGGGCCTCATTGCGCGCGGGCCGCTGCGGGTGCCGTTCTGGTCATCGCTGGCGCTGGGCCACCTGCTGCCGCTGGCCCTGCTGCTGGTGTCGGGCAACGGGCTGATGGTATTGGCGGCCTGCGTGCTGGTGCTGCTGTTCACGCTGGTCGGCGAGCACGTCTGGGTGCGCGCGCCGCAGCTGATCTCGTTGAGTTGAGGTTCGATAACTCGGGAGCAGCACTTCGACAACGGCCTGATCAGAGTGAGCCGGATACGATGACCAAATCCTGGATCGAACGCGCCGCCGAGGCGCTCAAGGTGATTCCCACGCTGCCGGAGGAGCCGGGGGAATCGTTGCCGCGCATGAGCCAGAGGGCGCTGGAGGACTTCCCGCCCCCGGAGCAATGGCACGACTGGGTGGAGTACGAGGCCACCGCCTGGCCGCGGCGGGAGCAGCGGCGCTACCACCTGGTGCCGACCACCTGCTTCAACTGCGAGTCCGCCTGCGGGATGGTGGCCTACGTGGACAAGGCCACCGGAAGGGTGCGGCGCTTCGAGGGCAACCCCTACCATCCCGGCTCGCGGGGGCGCCTCTGCGCCAAGGGTCCGGCCACCATCAACCAGATTAACGACCCCGAACGCATCCTGTACCCGCTGAAGCGCAAGGGGCCGCGTGGCGGCGGGCAGTGGGAGCGGGTGAGCTGGGACGACGCCCTCGACGACATCGCCGCCGGCATCCGCAAGGCCCTCGTGGAGAAACGGCACAACGAGGTGGTCTACCACGTGGGGCGGCCCGGCCACGAGGGCTACATGGACCGCGTCCTGCGCGCCTGGGGCGTGGACGGCCACAACAGCCACACCAACATCTGCTCGTCCGGCGCCCGGCTGGGCTATGCCATCTGGCAGGGCATCGACCGCCCCTCGCCGGACTATGCCAATGCGCGCTTCATCCTGCTGCTCAGCTCGCACCTGGAGACGGGTCATTACTTCAACCCGCACGCCCAGCGCATCGTGGAGGGAATGATGGCCGGGGCCGAGCTGGCGGTGATGGACCCGCGCCTGTCCAACACGGCCAGCATGGCCAAATACTGGCTGCCCACCTACCCCGGCACGGAGGCCGCCGTGCTGCTGGCGATGGCACACGTAATTCTGGCCGAGGGACTGTACCACCGGGAGTTCATGGAGCACTGGGTCAACTGGCCGGAGTACCTGGCGGCCAAGCATCCCAAGGCGCCGCGCACCTTCGAGACCTTCATCGATAAGCTGCTGGAGCTCTACGCTGAGTTTACGCCGGAGTATGCGGCGGCAGAGGCGGGGATCGACGCGGCGATGATCGTCGCGGTGGCGCGGCGCATCGGAGAGGCCGGATCGCGCTTTGCCGCCCATAACTGGCGCGGCCCTGCAACGGGCAATCTGGGCGGCTGGCAGGTGGCGCGCTGCCTGCACTTTCTCAGCGTGCTCACCGGGTCCGTGGGCAGCAAGGGCGGAACCCTGCCCAGCACGTGGAACAAGTTCAAGCCCACCTTCTTCGACGATCCGCCGGCGCAGAAGCTCTGGAACGAGCTGCACTATCCGCAAGAGTACCCGCTGGCCCACTTCGAGATGAGCCCGATCCTGCCGCACATGCTCAAAGAGGGTCGGGGACGCATCGACACTTATTTCACGCGGGTGTTCAACCCGGTGTGGACCTACCCCGACGGCTTCACCTGGATCGAGGTGCTGCGCGAGCAGAAGTACATCGGAACCCACGTCGCCCTGACGCCCACCTGGAACGAGACGGCCTACTACGCCGACTACGTGTTGCCCATGGGCCATGCCTCGGAGCGGCACGACCTGAACAGCTACGAGACCCACGCCGGCATGTGGATCGCATTCCGCCAGCCGGTGCTGCGCCGCTACCTGGAGGAGCAGGGCCGGCCCGTCGCCGCCACCTACGAGGCAAACCCCGGCGAGGTGTGGGAGGAGGACGAGTTCTGGATCGAGCTTTCCTGGCGCATCGATGCGGACGGGCGGCTGGGCATCCGCGAGCACTTCATCAGTCCCTACCGCCCTGGCGAGAAGATCACCGTCGAGGAGTATTATCGCTACATCTTCGAGCACACCCCCGGCCTGCCGGAGGTGGCGGGGCGAGAAGGGCTGACGCCCTATAGCTACATGTGCAAGTACGGGGCGTTCCAGGTGCAGTCGGCGGTCTACGACCAGCACAAGGACGAGCTGGACGCCGCCGCGCGGAAAGGGACGCGGACGGACAAGAAGACCGGCCGCATCACCCGCCGCGGGCAGGCCATCGGGGTGAAGGTGAACGGCAAAGCCTATGCCGGCTTTCCCACGCCCTCGCGCAAGCAGGAGTTCTATTCCGCCACCCTGGACGAGTGGGGTTGGCCGGAATATTCCGTGCCGGGTTACATCAAGAGCCACATCCATACCGAGAACCTGGACCCCGGGCGCAACGAGTATGTGCTGCTGCCCACCTTCCGCCTGCCCAATCTGATTCACAGCCGCTCGGGCAATGCCAAATGGCTGGTCGAGATCGCGCACCGCAACCCCATCTGGATGAACGCCCAGGACGCGCGGCGGCTGGGCTTCGCCACCCACGACCTGGTCAAGCTGGTCACGGACATCGGCTGGTTCATCGACAAGGTGTGGGTCACCGAGGCCATCAAGCCGGGCGTGATCGCCTGCTCCCACCACACCGGGCGCTGGAAGCTACCGGACGGTGCTCAGGGCAATAGCTGGGCCGCCAACACCGTCCAGATCGAGGAGACCGCGCCGGGGCAGTGGACGATGCGCCAGCTTTCCGGCGTGCGGCCTTTCGCCAGCGACGATGCGGATTCGGCCCGCATCTTTTGGCGCGACGGGGGCGTGCACCAGAACATCACCCACGCCGTACATCCGGACCCCATGAGCGGCATGCACTGCTGGCACCAGCGCGTGCGGGTGGAAAAGCCCGGCCCAGGGGAGCGCTATGGGGATATCCAGGTGGACACCAACAAGTCGTTCCAGATCTATAAGGAATGGCTGGCGATGACGCGGCCTGCCGACCGCGCGGACGGGCTGCGCCGGCCGCTGTGGTTCATCCGTCCGCTGCGCCCCACACCCGAGGCCTTCTACAAGAAGGCCGGGCGGAAATAGTCCGACGGGCGCGCGCAACGGGTTGGGAGGCTTCGGCACGGCCCATGCACCGCGACGGGGTGTGACAGGCCGCCGCTTGTCATGATACGCGTTGTCTAAACCTGCGGAAGACCTGAATGAAGAACTTCCGATTCGATCCCGGGCAGACGTTCCGGGAGGTGCGGGGGATGCTGACCGAGCTCAGCAGTCTCCAGCACAAGGATCAAATTGCCAAGCTGATCTGGCTGGAGGGCAGCTCCGCCGGCGAATACCTTACCTACCTGTGGGATCCGCTCGCCGAGCGCTTCGGACACAACATCGACAAGGAGCCCATCGACAGCGAGATCGTCGCCAACCTGATCAACGACATCGCTGTCGAGGTAAAAGTGGTGAAACCCAACCCGATCGCGCGCAAGCGGTGAGGCGGTGAGGGGGAGGCCGGCCGGGCCCGGGGCCTTGTCCGGTTCCCCATCATCGCAGCGTTCCCCTCGCGCCGCGCCACTTTCCCTCTGGGCTCCCACCTCCGCCGGGCTGCTTGCCTACCGCCCAGGGCGGATGTCATTCACGCGCAAACCTACCCGACCGGATTGACAGGCCATGCTGAAAATCTGGGGCCGGCCCACCTCCACCTGCACCATGAAGGTGCTGTGGACCTGCGAGGAGGCGGGGCTGCCGTTCCAGCTGATCCTGGCCAGCGCAACCATGGGCCCCCAGGGCCACATCTCGCGCGGGCCGCCCTACGGCGTGGTCGACACGCCGACATACCGGGCCCTGAACCCCAACGGCACCGTTCCCACCATCGACGAGGATGGGTTCATCCTGTGGGAATCGAATACCATCGTCCGTTATCTGGCGCGGCGGCATGCGCCTTTTCTCTACGGCAACGACGAGCGCACATTCGCCTTGGCCAGCCAGTGGATGGATTGGGAAACCCAGCTTGTCCCCTTTCTGCACACGCTGGTAATGGAAATGGTGCGCCTGCCCCCCGAAGGGCGCACGCCCGCGGCTGTTCTGTACGTCGAGTACCTCTCCGATGACTCCGGCGACGAGATCGCGGAGCGGTTTGCACGCCTGTCATCGATCGTCCCCGGCACCGCGATCCGCACCCACACCGACCCGGGGGCCATGCTCGACGCGTGGAATCTCCGCAAGGCCGGCGAGCCGCTCCTGCACGGGATCCCGGGCCGGCGAAAGCCCGTCACCTTCGTCGAGGACAACGCCGTCCCGACGGACCGCCTCGGCGAGTTCGTCCGGCGATTTCGCGAGATCGTGGCGAGCCACGGCACGCGGGCCGCGTTCTGGGCCCACGCGTCGGTGGGGGTGCTGCACGTGCGGCCGCTGCTCGACCTGCGCGACGAGGACGACCGCGCACGCATGCACTCAATCGCGATCGAGATCGCCGACCTGGCGCGATCGCTCGGCGGCGTCATGTCCGGCGAGCACGGCGACGGGCGTGTTCGAACCCCTTTGCTTGAGCGGTTCTACGGCTCCGAACTCATGTCCGCCTTCCAGCAGATCAAGTCCATCTTCGACCCCGCGGGGCTCTTGAATCCCGGCAACATCGTCCAGCCGCGACCGATCGAGTCCATCACCGCCTCGACCCGCATCCGGCCTCGCAAGACGGATGTCGCCATGCCCGCTGTCGAGACGTACTTTGAGTTTGACAACCATCGCGGGTTTCTGGGCGCGGCGGAGCTGTTCAACGGCGCGGGTGTCTGCC
>JACZVE010000183.1 GCA_022572825.1 SAR324 cluster bacterium | reverse complement strand
ATTTCAATAAGTTCTCATCACGGTCATTCGCTAGACAACGTTTTTGTGTCATAGTGATACAATAATGTCTCAATCAATTGTCTCTAAATGAGACATATTTGAGACAGTCGCTGGATATTGCCTTTTCCGTGGGGAGCCATTAGAAACATTCCATCACGCAACCGCGCCAGCACAGCCATTCCCTTCGTTGTCGGCCTGCCCGCCGAGGCCGAAAAGGGCTGATGGGCGGAGTACCCGGATGTACCCGGCCGCGGCGATCGGGGGACGGTTCGAGTCCTGTGCCTGCCTCCGGCGAAGATCGCCCCTGAGCCGCCCCCTTGATCCGGGCAGCTAGCGCGGGATGGCTCTGCCGGCTGATCTCCGTGAGCGGGCCGGAGGCAGGCGGCCGGGTGCATGCCCCGCCGGGGACCTTTCCCCTCTGAAGGCCGTGATCCGTGAGGGCGCGGCGATTCCGGGCGGTATCGCGAAACGCCCATTCGGGGCGGCAGCCGGCGCTCCGTTCCCTGCCACTCCGAGCGACGGATGCCGGGGCAATTGGTTTGGCCGCCGGCTGATTCGGCCCACAGCACTGGGAGTATCCGGGATGACGTTCGAGGAAGTCTCCAGCCGTTACGATGCACCGCTCCTGGAAACAGGCGTGCTGGCCTTCTGGCGGGAGCACGACGTGTTTCGCAAGACCTTGCGGCAGTCGCAGGGCCGGCCCCTGTTCATCTGGAACGACGGCCCTCCCACCGCCAACGGCCGGCCCGGCATCCATCACGTGCTGGCCCGTACCTACAAGGATATCTACCCGCGCTACAAGACCATGCGCGGCTGCCACGCCCCGCGCAAGGCCGGCTGGGACACCCATGGCCTGCCCGTCGAGCACGAGATCGAAAAGGAGCTGGGCATCTTCGACAAAAAGCGCATCGAAGAGGAAGTGGGCATCGTGGAGTTCAACCGCCGCTGCCGGGAATCGGTCATGCGGTACATCGAGGCCTGGGAGCAGAACACGGAACGGATGGGCTTCTGGGTCGATATGAAGAACGCCTATTACACGCTGGACAACGCGTATATCGAATCGGTCTGGTACCTGCTGAAAGTGATCTGGGACAAGGGACTGATATACCAGGACTACAAAGTGGTGCCCTACGACCCGCGCATCGGCGCCACGCTTTCCTCTCACGAGGTGGCGCTGGGCTACCAGGAAGTGGAAGACCCTTCGCTCTACGTGCGCTTCCCGCTGGAGAACACGCCGGGCACCTCGTTCCTGGTCTGGACGACCACGCCCTGGACGCTGCCTTCCAACGCCGCCCTGGCTGTCCATCCCGAGGTGGACTATGCATTCGTCGCGGTCGGGGACGAAACGCTGATTGTGGCCGAGGCGCTGGTTGGCGCGGCGCTGGGCGAAGCGCCCCGCACCGTGGAAAAACGCGTCAAGGGCGCCGCGCTGGTCGGCCAGCGCTACCAGCGCCTCTTCGATTACCTCCCCACCGATGAGGATATCTGCAGGGTGCTGGCCGGAGACTTCGTCTCCACCGCAGAAGGCACCGGAATCGTCCACGTTGCGCCCGCCTATGGTGCCAACGACCTGCGGCTGGGCCGGGCCAACGGCCTGCCCGTGCTGCACGGCGTGGGACTGGACGGCTGCTTCAAGCCGGAGGTGAGGCCAGTTGCGGGCAAGTTCTTCAAGGATGCCGATCCCACCCTGACTGCTATCCTAAGGGAGCGCGGGCTGATCTACCGCGAAGGCACGTATCTGCACAACTACCCCTTTGGCTGGCGCACCGGCGATCCGCTGATTTATTACGCCAAGGAGGCCTGGTACATCCGTACCACGGCGGTCAAGGAGCGCATGGTCGAACTCAACGCCACCGTCAACTGGGTGCCGGAGTACATTCGCGACGGGCGCTTCGGCAACTGGCTGGAGAATAATGTGGACTGGGCCCTCTCCCGCGAGCGCTTCTGGGGAACGCCCCTGCCCGTCTGGACGGACGGCAGCGGCGAGATGATCTGCGTGGGCTCCGTCGCCGAGCTGGAGGCGCTCTCCGGGCGCTCCCTGGCCGATCTGGATCTGCACCGCCCGTCGGTGGATGAGGTCACCTTCGTCCATCCGGAGACGGGCAGGGAGCTGCGTCGGGTGCCCGAGGTGATCGATTGCTGGTTCGACTCGGGCGCGATGTCCTATGCCCAGTTTCACTACCCCTGGGAGAACCAGGAAATCTTCGCGACCCATTTTCCGGCCGACTTCATCGTCGAGGCCATCGACCAGACCCGCGGGTGGTTCTACACCCTGCACGCCATCGCCGCGCTGGTGTCGGATTCCGTGGCATTCAGGAACGTCATCTGCCTTTCTCACGTGGTCGATTCCGACGGCAAGAAGATGTCCAAATCCCTGGGCAACATCGTCGACCCGGACGACGTCTTCAACTCCGCCGGAGCGGACCCGCTGCGCTGGTTTTTCCTGGTGCGCTCGGCGCCGGATGCCCAGAAGCGCATCTCGCTCGAAATCGTCTCCGAGGTGGCCGCGGGCTTCCTCAATACCTACTGGAACACCTACGCGTTCTTCGTCACCTATGCCAACCTGGACCAAATCGACCTGTCACGGCAGGTGCCCCCGGCCAAGCGCCCCGAGATCGACCGCTGGATTCTGGCCCTGCTGGAGGACACCCTCGAGCGCGTCACCGCGGGGATGGACCAGTACGACAACAGGTCCGCCGGCGAGGCCATCGAGGCGTTCGTGGACCAACTCAGCAACTGGTACATTCGCCGTAACCGGCGGCGCTTCTGGAAATCCGAGATGGGCGACGACAAGCAGTCGGCCTATCTGACGCTCTACGAGTGCCTCACGACGACGAACAAGCTCATCGCGCCGTTCATGCCGATGTTGGCCGAGGCGCTGCACCAAAACCTGGTGCGCCGGGTGCGGCCGGACTCGCCCCTGAGCGTGCACATGGAGCCTTGGCCGCAAGGCGAAGCAGGCCGCGCCGATGCGAATCTGCTGGCCGAAACCGCCGTGGTGCAGCGCGTGGTTTCCCTGGGCCGCGCCGCCCGCGCCACATCGGGACACCGTGTGCGCCAGCCGCTCAGCCGCCTGCTGGTGCGCGCGCCGGACGACGCCGCGGCCCGCGCCGTGGAAACGCATTGCGACCAGATTGTCGAAGAGCTCAACGTGAAAGCCCTGGAATTCATCGCCCGCGACGCCGAGCTGGTGACCTACCGCATCAAGCCCAACCTGCCCCGGCTGGGCAAGCGCTACGGCAAGCGGATCCCGGCGATCCGCCAGGCCTGCGCGGAGGCGGACGGTGCCGGAATCGCCGCCCGCGTGGCCCAGGGGCAATCCTTCACCCTGCCCGTGGCCGGAGGGGAGATCACCCTGGAGCCGGAGGACGTGCTGGTGGAAACCGCCTCGGCGGAGGGCTACACCTCGGCCGAAGGGGAGGGCTATCTGGTGGCGCTGGATACCCGCCTTGACGACGAGCTGTTGCGCGAGGGCCTGGCCCGCGAACTGGTGCGTACCGTGCAGGATGCCCGCAAGCAGGCCGATCTGCGCATCGCGGACCGCATCCGCCTGCGCATCGCGGGCAGCCCGGCCGTGGAACAGGCGCTACGGCAGTACAAGGACTTCATCATGGCGGAAACCCTGGCCAGCGAGTGGGGCGACGGCGGCTTTCAGCCCGAGTTCAGCGTGGAGCATACGATGCGCTCCGACCATTGGCGCATCGAGTTGGCGCGGCAACGGTAAGCGGCGAGCGGCCAGCGGGGCCGCGCCGAATTCACGCAAAGCGGGGGAGAGAACCTTGCGAATCAAAAAGGAGACTCTCGCCGCGGCTGCCGGCAAGGGACTGCTCGCGGAAGGACAGGTGGAACCTCTGTGGGGGTTCCTCGCCTCGCGCTCCACTTTCAACTTCGTCTACCTGGCCTACTTCTTCGGCGCACTGCTGATCATCGGCGCCTTCTCGGTATTCATGGTCACCGCGTGGGAGGCCTATGGCGGCGCGGCCATCCTGGCGCAGAAGAATTACGCGGCCATCGAGGCGCGGGCCGGGCGGCTCATACCCGCCGCATGGAAGCGGGTGCTGCCCTCCCAGCGATAACCGCCCCCGTCGGGCTTATTGATGGGCCGGGCGCAGGCAGCCGCGAAGCGGGGATCATCCATGAGCGATACGGCCTTCGACGTGA
Source organism: SAR324 cluster bacterium (assembly GCA_022572825.1). Taxonomy (GTDB): domain Bacteria; phylum SAR324; class SAR324; order SAR324; family JACQKK01; genus JACZVE01. The sequence continues at coordinate 2,494 of JACZVE010000183.1, read as the reverse complement.
TCACCTGGGGCGAGACCATGCTGCGGCTCTCCTCGCCCCGCGGCGTCGCGCTGGAGAGCGCCACCGTGCTGGACGTGGCCATCGGCGGCACCGAGTCGAACCTGGCCATCGCCCTGGCGCGGTTGGGAAAGCGGGTGAGCTGGGTCTCCCGGTTGCCGGACAACCCCATCGGGCGCCGCATCGCGCGGGAGATCGGCTCGCATGGTGTGGACACCTCCCACGTGATCTGGTGCGATGGCGACGAGAAGGCGGGTCTCTACCTCATCGAGCCCGGCGCGGCTCCCCGCTCCAATCGGGTCATCTACGAGCGCAAAGGCTCGGCAATCTCCCTGCTCGAGCCCCAAGCGCTGGACTACGGCTTTCTCGCTTCCGGCTCCCTGCTCCACCTGACCGGCGTCACTCCGGCCCTCGCACCGGGTTGCCGCGAGGCCTGGCTGGCCTCCGCGCGCAAGGCCCGTGCGGCGGGTTGCAAGGTGACGCTGGACGTGAATTACCGCGCCAAGCTGTGGCCGGCGGCGGCCGCGCGGGAGACCCTCGAGGCCGCCTTCCCGTTTGTCGAGGTCCTCTTCAGCGGCCTGGGCGACCTGTGCAACCTGTTCGGCCTCCCCGAAGCGCCGGAGCCCGCCCTGAAATCCTTCGCCGCCGCCTATCGCTTGCCACTGGTGGTGGTAACGCTGGGCTCGGACGGCGCCATCGCCTATGAGCGCGAGAAAGATACAGTGCGGCGATACCCGGTGTTTCCCACCGAGGTGCAGGATCGCATCGGGGCCGGAGACGCCTTCGCGGCGGGCTTCCTCTACGGATGGCTGGAACGCGACGTGCCCTACGGCCTCCTGTGCGGAAACGCCATGGCGGCGCTCAAACAGACCTACCGGGGCGATACGACCTGGGCCACGCGCGAAGATTTGCTGGAGCTGGTGGAGCGCGGGGCGGTCGATCCCCGCCGGGTCGACCGCTAGTGGCCCCCGGTCGGAGCCCTGCGCCGCCCCCGGCTAACCGCCGCCTCATTTGGGAGAGAAGTGCACGAACAGGGTCAGGCTGACCTTGGTGAAGCTCATGTCCGCATCCGGGATGTCCCCGTGGTCGTCCGCGGTGTCGAGGTCTGTGAACGTGACCTCGTGCTGGCTGACGGACAGCTCGATACCCACGGGGCCGAGAAGAATCGCGGTGCCCACCCCGGCCATGAAGCCGAAACCGCTCAGCTCGGAGTCCAGGCGGAGCGAACTTCCGGGCACGGTCGTGTTGTTCTCGTAGGACAGCGTGTGGCCTCCCAGCCCGACCCTGCCGAACACTTCCCAGGAGTCGGTGATGGCCCCCAAAAACCGCACGGCAGCGATCAGGGAGAACAGGTCGGCATCGATCTGCTCGCCCGGCAGGCCGTTATGGGTCGAGTCGTGGCGGGTTGCATTCAGTTCCAGTTCCAGGCCGAGCCAATCCAGCACCATCGCGCCGCCTAGCAGAGTCAGGCCCCCGCCGTTTTCCAGCTTTCCTGGGTGAACCAACGGGCCATTGACGGGATGGTCGACATCACGGAAGACCAGAATCCCATCCAGGTCGCCCGACGCGGACGCGCGGACGATCCCCGCACCCAGGTAAATTTTCTCCCTTGCCTGCAGCGGCGCGGCGGCTGCCGCGAAGAGCAGCAACGCCGCTATCGCCGCGAGACCGCCTGCGCGTCCTATCCTCGTCGCTAGCAATGTCTGCTCCTCTATTTGCAATCGCTGCCGGAATCGCCTCAGCGCAGCACGGTATCTACCCGCTCAATCCTTTCCCTCGCCGAAGAGGGAATCCAGCTTGCGGCGCGCGGCGTCCGCCTCGGACGCACCCTTCCCCGCGCCTGGCTTGGGCCGGGCGCCGCCCACGCCCCCGAACACCGCCTCCAGCCTGGCACGGGAATCGGCTGCCGCGCGGTCGTCCTCCGCGGACAGCCCGTAACACGAGCGGAAGTAGTCACAGGGGTTGGCGGCTTCCTTGTCCGACACCTCGTCGGCCATCGGCTCGCGGCAATCCTTGCTGACGCCGGGATCGTAAAATTCGCACATGCGGCAGACGTGAAGCGAGGAGCCGCAGGCCGGGCAGTCCTCCCGCAGTCCGATAGGCAGCGGGATTCCTTCCAGGGAACCACCGCAGTGCCAGCAATTCAAGGATTCGGCCGCCATAGTCCCGCCTCCCCGTGGTTGTTCGCGGCATCCACGCGCGGCGCCGTGCCGCGGCGCCTGGTCATGCCGGGCAGCCCGGTCGGTCGCTGCATCGTCCTGGCGCGACCGTTCCCTGCCACGTCTTCACCTGGGGGGATTCCCGAATTATAGCAGATTTCGCTTCCAACGGCCATCCGCGCAGGGCGAGTGCATAGTCGCCGGAATCGCCGATTCGAGCTTTCTGCGCGGCGCGCGCGTATTTTTGAGACCGCTGCTAGTCAAATTGCAATTTTGTGGTAGGGGTAACCCTACCGAGGGTTCGAATCCCTCCCTCTCCGTTTTAGCTCAACGACCAA
>JACZVE010000182.1 GCA_022572825.1 SAR324 cluster bacterium | reverse complement strand
GGAGACCATTAGCCCCCAGGAAGGCAGGGGCGGCTGAACACCCAGCCCGAGGAAGGAGAGCGCGGCCTCCAGCAGCACCGCATGGGCGATCTCCAGGGTCGCCACCACGATGAGGTGGTTCATGATGTTGGGCAGAATTTCCGTCAGCAGAATTCGCGCGGTCGAGCACCCGGCCGCCTGGGCCGCGGTCACGTAGTCCAGCGCCGTGATTTGCTGGGTGGCGCTGCGCAGCACCACGGCGAAGCGGTCCCAAATCAGGAACCCGAGCACCAGGATTACCGCCAGCAGCGAGCCGCCGGTGGTGGCCACCACCGCCAGGGCCACCAGAATCACCGGCATGCTGAGGCGGGTGGTGATGATGAAGGTGATCACCAGGTCCACCTTCCCGCCGAAATACCCGGCCAGCACGCCCAGGGTGGTGCCGATAAAGCCGGAAAGCAGCATGGCCGAAAAGCCGATCAGGAGGGAAATCTGGGAACCGTAGATCATGCGGCTCAGGTAGTCGCGGCCCAGATTGTCCGTACCCAGCGGATAGGTCCAGTTGCCGTCCGCATTCCAGATCGGGGGAATAAGCCGCCGCGACAGCTCCTGGTCATAGGGGTCGAAGGGCGCCAGGATTGGCGCGAAAGCCGCCATGAAGCAAATTACCGCCAAGACGGCGGCGCCAAACATGAAACCCTTGTGGCCAAAAATACGCCGGCGCAGCAAAGCGCCCGGCGTCGGCTCGAGGATGGCCTCGGGTGCCGGTAGTTTTTCCGCGATTTGCAAGTCGGTCTTCCGTCCCTGGGTCTACCCAATCCGGATACGCGGATCGAGAAAGCCGTTCAGCAGATCCGCGAACAGGGTAAGCACGATGTAGAAGAGCGAAAAAATCAGCACGACCGCCTGCACCACGGCCACATCCGATCGAAGGATGGACTCATAGGCCAGGTAGCCAAGGCCGTGCAGGGCAAAGATGGATTCCATGATCACCGAGCCGCCCAGTAAAAAGCCAAGCTGCACGGCCGCCAGGGAAACCACCGGAATGATCGCGTTGCGGAGGGCATGCTTGAAAAAAATGGAGAGCGAGCCCAGCCCCTTGGCGCGGGCCGTGCGGATGTAATCCGAGGCCAGCACCTCCATCATCCCGGCCCGGGTGAGGCGCATGAAGGCCGGCGTGCCGTAATAGCCGAGCGCGATGGTGGGAATCACGAAATGCTTCCAAGTTTCGCTGCCGGAGATGGGCAGCCAGCGCAGCGTCACGCCGAACAGAATCATCATCATCAGGGCGAACCAGAAGGAAGGCAGCGCCTGGCCGAAAACCGAAGTGGTGAGCGCCAGCCGGTCTATCCAGGTGTTGGGCCTGATCGCCGCCACCACCCCCAACGGTATGGCGAGCACCAGCGCAAAAACGAGGGCGCTGGCGCCGAGGGTCATGGTGACCTTCATCCGGCCGCCGAGCAGCTCGGTGACGTTTCTCCTGAAATAGAGGGATTCGCCCAGATCGCCGGTCAGCGCCCTCGCCGCCCATTCAAAATATTGAATGGGCAGGGGACGGTCCAGGCCATAAAGATGCCGAATGTCCTCGATATCCGCCGCGGAGGCGTCTTCTCCGGCCATCTCCGCGGCAATGTCGCCCGTCATCCGCAGCAATGTGAAGCTGATGATGGAGACCGTGATCGCCACCAGCAGGGCCACCAGCAAGCGTTTGACCGAAAAGGCGAGCATGGAATGCCCCGTGAAACACGTGATTGAGGGCGCCGCACCTCGCAAGGGAGCTCAGGCTATTTCCACTTGGCGGTGAAAAAGCGCGGAATTTCGTCCGTGGTTGGGGTGAAATCGAGCTCGTTGGTGAAGGCGTAGTTCATGGACCAGGTATAGAGCGGCAGCCAGTAGGCCTGCTCCGCGATCCGGGTGAGCGCTTGCTTGTAGTTGGCGGCGCGCACCTTGGGGCTCACGGTGGTGTCCCCCGTTTGCAGCCAGTCGCGCACCTTCTCGTCCCGGTACAGATCGTCGGAGGAGAACTTGAAGAAAAAGCTCGTGATAGCCGAAATATCGTTCACCGAGCCGGAACCCCAGGTCATGAAAAGCAGCGAGGTTTCCGATTTCTTGCCATCGCCCCGTACCTTGCCGCGGAGGGCCTTGTATTTCATGAACTTCAGCTTGGCCCGGATGCCGACCTCGTGCAGATAGCCGACGATGGCCTCCGCATAGGGGCGCTCGCGATAGGCGTAGAAGTCAATGTCGAAGCCGTTGGGATATCCCGCCTCGGCCAGCAGTTTTCTTGCCTTGGCCTGGTTGTATTCATACCTTGGCGCGGCAGAATCATTGCAACCGAACTGGCTGGGAAAGCATGCCACATGGATCACCCGCGCGCCGCCGCCGGCAAGGTTCTTGGCCATGGCCTCCCGGTTGATCGCATGGGAGACGGCCTGCCGCACCTTCAGCTTCTTCATCGGAGAGTCCCCGGAGCGGCCCGCCGCGTCCATCCCGACATACCCGATGCGCATGGTTTCGCTCGAGACCACCGTCAGGTTCGGGTTTCGCTTCAGGTTCTTGGCCTGATCCGGGTTGACCCGCCAGATCCAGTCCACCCCGCCGGTGAGCAGCTCGGCCACTTGGGTAACCTTGTCCGGAATGGTTTTCCAGACGATGTGCTTGATTTTCCCCTTGCCCTTGGCGCTGCCCTCGAAATGGTCATCGAACCTTTCCAGCTTGGCAATCTTGCCCGGGTCCACAAAGGTCACCCGATAGGGCCCGGTGCCGATCGGTTTCAGGTCCATCCCCTTGTTTCCGACCTTGCCGTAATACTCATTGGGATAGATCACAAAGTCCGACGAGGCAAAATACTCCAGGATATGGGGCGTGATGACCTTGAGGTGGACGCGTACCTTGTGGGAGCCCAGCTTCTCCACACTCTTGATGAACTTCCTGCCATAGGTCGAAATGGTCTTGTTGGCGGGATCGGCCAGAAACTCCAGGGAGAATTTCACGTCGTCGGCGTCGAAGGGCTCGCCGTTGTGGAATTTCACCCCCTTGCGAAGGGTAAAGTCGAGGGCGAGATTGTTCTTCCATTCCCAGGCCGTGGCCAGGTGGGGCTTGTAGCTCATGTCCTTGGGGTCGCGGTAGATCAACTGATCCCAGATCATCCGCGAAACCACGATACCCTCGCGGGAACTGTTGTACCAGACGTCAATGTTCGGCTCCTCGCGCTCCGAGGTATAGACCAGCGTGTCGTTGGCTTTTCCCGCCCAGGCGGACGGGGCCCACAGCAGGGCAACCCCCAGCATGGACGCCAGTAACAGGATAAGATGCTTATTCATTTCTCTCCCTCCTCATTGCTGTGAGACGATGTGGCGTTCACGGACTACGGCGACGCCTTCCCCTGTTCCCCCAAGAGTGAACTCTTTCGCGGATGGCTGCTGAAGTGTATTCCCAAGTGTATTGTATCGCATCGGTCCTAATCGGACTCGCCTTTTTTGTCAATTGCCGCGAGCTTGGAGGGGTGCGCGCCCGCGCCCGTGGCGGCCGGCCTTTCCGGGTTTTTACGCGCGTCTTACGAGGAGCAAAGAGTTGAGCGACGCATCGTTGTGTTTTCGGACGGCGGTTGAGTTGGCCGGAATGATCCGGAATAAACAGGTTTCCGCGCGGGAAGTGATGGAAGCGCACCTGGAGCAGATCGGCCGGGTAAACCCCAAGGTCAATGCCATCGTTACCATGGACGCGGAGCAGGCCCTGGAGCAGGCGGCCGCCGCGGACGAGGCCGCCGCCCGGGGCGAATTGGGGGGCATCCTGCACGGCCTGCCGATGGGGGTGAAGGATCTGCGCCCCACCAAGGGCATGCGCACCACCTACGGCTCTCCGCTGTTCAAGGATCATGTGCCCGATTCGGACGCCATTATTGTCGAGCGGGAGCGAGCCGCGGGCGCCATCATCGTGGGCAAAACCAACACCCCGGAGTTCGGCGTCGGCGCCCAGACTTTCAACGAGGTGTTCGGGGCCACCCGCAATCCCTACGACCTGCAAAAGACCTGCGGCGGCAGCAGCGGCGGCTCCGCCGTGGCACTGGCCTGCGGGATGCTCCCCCTGGCCGACGGCAGCGACACGGGCGGCTCCTTGCGCAACCCGGCGGCCTTTTGCAACGTGGTGGGCTTCCGCACCTCTCCGGGGCGCGTACCCGTCTGGCCTAGCAGCCTTGGTTGGTGGAGCATTTCGGTGCAAGGCCCCATGGCCCGCACGGTGGCCGATGCCGCCCTGTTCCTCGCCGCAATTGCCGGGCCGGATGCCCGCGCACCCATTTCCATCGAGGAGCCGGGCGCCCGCTTCCTGGAACCGCTCGAGCGGAATTTCAAGGGCGTGCGCATCGCCTGGAGTCGCAACCTGGGCCTCCTGCCCGTTGAGTCCGAGGTCGCCGCAGTCTGCGAAGCCAAGCGGGAGGTGTTGGAAGGTCTCGGCTGCGTGGTGGAAGACGGTGAGCCTGACATGCACGACACGAACGAGATTTTCCAGGTGCTGCGCGCTTGGCGCTTTGCCCTGGAGCACGGTGAGCGGCTGGAACAACATCGCGCTCGGCTCAAGGACACCATCATCTGGAATACGGAAAAAGGGTTGGCCCTGGACGGCCCCACCGTGGCGCGGGCGGAGGCCGACCGCACCGCCCTGTACCACCGCGTGCGGGAGTTCCTGGAGACGTACGAGTATCTCGTGCTGCCCGTCAACCCGGTGGCGCCGTTCCCCGTGGAGCAGCCCTATGTGACGGAGATCAGCGGCACAAAAATGGAGACCTATATCGACTGGCTGATGTTCTGCTACGCGATCACCATCACGGGTCTGCCCGCCATTTCCGTCCCGTGCGGCTTCACACCGGAGGGGTTGCCGGTCGGGCTGCAGATCGTGGGTCGCCATAATCGGGATTTCGAAGTGCTCCAACTGGCCCACGCGTTCGAGCAGGCCACAGGGGGCTGGCAGCGCCGCCCGGCTATTGCGGAGTAGCTCCCCTGGGGGAGGGCGGGTTCGCGACGAGACGATCGAGGAAATTCGCGAGCGCTTCACCGCTGCCATCTCGAACTCGGGCTACTCCTTCCCCGCGCGGCGGATCACCAGCGAACTTCTGCGAATGAAAGTGCGCATTTGGTGCGCATCTGCGGGCGGTCAGAACCTTGGGGGTTCGGAAGGTCATTCCACAAGGCGCGGGTGCTTGCTGGCGATTGCGGACCACTCGCTGTCGGGGTCTAAATGCGATGTGGCGGACCCAGTGGGCCCGTCTCCGTTGGTGAGGAAGAGAGCCTTGCAGTCATATGAGCCAGACCCCGCATACGAGGCTGCGTTCCGTGCTCAACAAAGGTTTCGCGCCTCCTAAAATATCGGCCCTGGAGGGTCCCGTTCGGCGCTACGTGAGGCGGCTCGTCGACGACTTCGCTGAACGCGGCGAAGCCGACTTGGTTTTCACCACCGGCTCCCCGGTTTTACTTCGGGCGGACCCTGGCGCGACCGAGGGTGCTGCGATCGGTGCCGAACCAGACGGTTCCGGTCCCGGCGTGATAGTTCATGTGCCGCACCGATCCGGCACCGGACGGGATGGGCGTCACCGAGATGACCCGCTCGGTACGGGTATCGAATCCCACGAACTGGTTGGGGGAAATACCGGTTTCCACGACCCAGACCCGATCGCGCTCATCCGACGCCATGCCGTAGGGCCGCGATTTCCCGCCCGAGGGCAATGCCCACTCGGAGAATGTTTTCGAATCCGGGTCATAGCGCCCCAGGTAGCCGCGGCGGTAGTCCGCATACCAGATCCTGCCGTCACTGGTGACCTCGAGTCGGCGGGGCCGGGCAGCGGCGGCGGGGATCACATATTCGGTGAGTGCGAGCGTGCCGGGGTCGATGGAGGCCAGCTTGTTGGTGCCGAGCAACACGACCCAAGGTGTGCCGTCGGGCGCCAGCTTGATGCCATAGGGCCGCGCGTAGGCTGTGGGCACGGGGATCAGATCGACGGCGCGGCCGGCCACGGTAAGCCGCCCGACGAAGTTGCCGCCCTGCACCGTGAACCAGATGTGGCGCTCGTCCTTGTCGAACACCAGGGTGTGCGGGTCGCGGGCGGCGGGATTCGGCATCGGAATTTTCTCGATCCGGTCGGAATCGGGATCGTAGCGCCCGATATAGCCCTTGCGGTTGCCCGCGTACCACACGATGCCCGCCGAATCCACGATCAGGTTGTGGGGCCCCGCCGCATCCGGCAGATCGCGCTTGAAGAATTCACCGGTCGAGGGCGTAAATCGCGCCAGATAGTTTCCGGCCTGACCAACGAACCAGATCTCGTCCGCGCTGGCGGCGAAGGGGTCCCGCGGACGCCCTTCATACGGCACCTCCCATTCTTGGATATCGACGGGGTCCATCGATTCACCCGCCGCCGGCCCCGCCCAGACCGTCAGGCAAAGGGCGGACCAGAACAGGAAGCCGAGCCGGGTAAGGTCAGCCTTGCAGTTTTGCATCGCTCCTTCCTCCTTCGTGGTTCCCGCACCCCTACCACAGCAGGGGGCGGGGTCAAGGACGGGGCCCTGATTCCGACAAGCCGACATCCCGACGGACCTCCCATGTGGAGCACCGGGCACGATGATACGTTCCGTGTCCTCGCCGAGTTCAGTTGGCTGGGGTCGAACCGCGTCCCCGGAGATGACGGTTGTAACGATCGCTCCCGCCCCGGTATCTTCCC
>JACZVE010000181.1 GCA_022572825.1 SAR324 cluster bacterium | reverse complement strand
TTCCCCGGAAAACCTCAACATAATCAGAGGCGGGAAACAAGCTGTTTTCTAGATACAATGCTTTTTAATCGCTATTGAATTTTTTCAGGGACAACTAGTACTACTATGTTAGTTATTGATTAATGCTGGCCTGACGCTTAATTTGGGTCCATCGATTCCAAAAAGAGGCGAAGCGATGGATATTCCCAAATCTGGGCCTGGCCCGCTGGCCAACCTGACCTCGTTCTTGGAGCCTTTTGCCGGCCTCGTTCGGCGCTCCGAGAGCAGAGAAGCGATGGAGCGCTATGCGACCGGGCTCCTGGCAGACCTGACACGAAAGACCGCCGCCGATATCGGGCGATCGCTGCCTGGCACGAGTTCGCAGCGTCTGCAGGAGTTCTTGACAAACACGGACTGGGACGCGCGCGAGATGAACCGCATCCGGATTGGCAGGATGAGCGAGCTTGCCTGTGTCGGAGACGGCGTCTTGATCGTCGACGACACGGGGTTTCCGAAGAAGGGCAGAGACTCGGTCGGCGTGGCGCGGCAGTATTCGGGCACGCTGGGCCGGGTGGACAACTGCCAGGTGCTGGTCACGGCCCACTATGTGGACGGGGTCTTCGACTGGCCGGTGACGGGCCGGCTCTACCTGCCCGAGAGCTGGGCGGGCGATGCGGCCCGGCGCGCAAAAGCGCAAGTGCCTACGGCGGTCGCGTTTGCCACCAAGGGCGAGATCGCGTTGGAGCTGGTCGATGAGGCCCGGGAAGCAGGTGTGGTGCTGCGTGCGGTGGTCTACGATGCGGGATATGGCCACCAGAGCCCGTTTCTGAACGGGCTGGAGGCACGGGAGCTGCCCTATGCGGGTGGAATCGAAAAGGGTGTGCATTTCCGCCTGGCCGAGGCGGTGGAAGGCGATCGGGGCGATCCGCCCGCACCGCGCCCCGGCAGACGAGGGCGACCCAAGAAGCGCCCCGGGCTGCAAGATCGTATCCCGACGCGCGCCGCCGAAGCCATCGTCGACGGCTTGCCCGAGGAGGCTTGGCAGCGCGTGTCCTGGCGCAACGGTGCCAAAGGGCCATTGGTCAAGCAGTGCGCCCGGGTGCGCGTGTATCGCGCTGCCCGCACAGGCGGACACCTGGCAAGCTGGGGCTGGCTCGTTGGGGAGCGCCCGTTGCCCGGACATGCCGGCGATCCCAAGTTCTACTTCGCCTGGGGCCTGGACGAGCTGTCGCTGGAGGATCTGGTCGAACTGGTGCACCTGCGCTGGGTCATCGAGCGCTTCTACCAGGACGCCAAGGGCGAACTGGGTCTGGACGACTACGAGGGCCGCCTCTGGCCTGGATTCCATCGCCACGTGGCCCTGGTGATGCTGGCCCACAGCTTCCTCACCCTGCGGCAAAGCTATGGCCCCGCGGTGTTGGAGCCCAACCCCCTCGCCCCGGCCCGGGGCTTTCCCCCCCAGCGGGCGAAAAAGCCTGGCCGCGCTGCGCCGCACCGTGCTTGAAGAGTTGTTTGAACAGGTCATTGTAATCCTGGCTCGCAGCCGCGATGGGACAAAGGTAACAAAGTAGTACTAATGCTCCACGCCCAGATCGGTCATGAAGCGGTGCTTGATGAAGGTGGGGCTTTTCGGCGGGCGCAGCTTGCCGCGCCGGGAATCCACCAGGGCGTGGATGAACCAGGGTCCCTCCTCGCTCAAGGCCCTGTCCACGGCGGCCTCGAAGGCGGGGAGGGTCTCCACGCGCTCCACCTTGGAAAGGCCCGCGCCCTCGGCGATCCGCGCCAGGTCGGCGGGGCCGGCGGTGGCGGTGGGCTGCTGGCCGGTGAGCTCGTACATGCGATTGTCCCAGCAGATGTGCACCAGGTTGCGGGGCTTGCGCCAGGCTTCGGTGGCCAGGGCGCCCAGATTCATCAGCAGGCAGCCATCGCCCTGCAGGATCACCACGCGCTTGTCCGGGCGCGCCATCGCCATGCCCAGCCCGATAGAGGCCGTCATGCCCATGGCGTTCCACACGTAAAAGTTCCGCGCGCGGTCGCTGGCTTCGAAGAGGGCGTACTTGGGGTTCCCCAGGCCCGCCACGACGAGATCGTCGTCGGTGAGGCGCCGCACCAACGCCTGGGAGGCTTCCAGCATGTTCATCATGGCGATTTCCAGCGCTCCGGACTACTCCTTCCAGCCGGCGAGCTGGGTGGAGATCAACAGGGCCGCGGGGCTTTCCGTGGCGTAGGTGATGCGGAGGAACCCCTCGGTAAGCACCTCGACCTCGTCCTCCCGCCTGAGCGTGAAGTAAGGGATGCGCAGGGCGCGCAGGATATCGGGGAGGGCCTGGCCCATCATGACCTGCGTGGCATTGAACTCGCCCAGGTCGCCCCGGAAGCCGATGATCATCGGCACCGGGATGCGATAGGGAATCGGCAGCGATGCGATGGCATTGATCGAGTTGCCGATGCCGGAGGTGGGCATCAGCAGCACGCCCCGCCGGCCGGCGAGGGACTGGCCGCACACCACCCCCACGCCCTCCTCCTCCCGCGTAAGGGGCAGGACGTCGAAGTCCTTATCGTCGCGGACGATTTTCAGCAGGCGTTCCCCCATGGCGTCGGGCACGTAGTTGATGAACCTGACGTCGTACTTTTTGAGGACATGGACGATGGTGTTGGGCCACTGCATCGGGAAATTACGGCCTCAATGGATAGGGCGCACACGGATGGAAACAGCCGCCGCCGAACTGCCGATCAGGGAGCGAGCCCCGCGCGAGGTCGCACACCCCCTGCGATCATTGGCACAACCCGTCGAGGCTGCGCGAACCCCTGGCCGGTGCAAGTGCCTTCTGCCGGCGTGCGCCGGCTAAGCGCCCTGTCTGTGTATCGGGATTGATGGCCATAATCAAGCGGCGCCGCCGGCCGGTGCCGCCCACCGGCGCAGCCTAAGGAGCGCCATCAAGAGGCAGCGCCAAGGGGCGCCATCGGGGAGCGCCTGCGCGGAATTTTGACGCGAAGTACTAGACTTCCCCTTTGAGCGGGGTATATGATCCGTCAACAGGAGAATAAGGGTACAGCGCTTCCAGAGATCATGCCTGCGGTTCCACTCGGGAGTGCTGACTTGAATCGAGGAAATCGATGTTCGGTCTAGGCATGCAGGAATTGATCATCATCCTGCTGATCATAGTGGTTGTGTTTGGTGCCACCCGGCTCCCTCAATTGGGTGAGGGAGTGGGGAAGATGATTACGAATTTCAGCAAGAGCATGAAGGGGGCGGAGAAATCGGGGGAAGAAGACAAGGACAGCGAATCCTCCGAGAAACCGGAGATTCCAGGCGCCTGAAGAGGCGCTCCCCCCTGCCCTGCCGTACGCCCGCCGTGCCCTTTCCGTGGGTCCGGCGCCGCTATTCCAATACGTCCAACACCTGTCCCGACGTAACGAGTTGCTTTCCTTCCGGCAGCCCGTTCGGGATCAGACCGGTGTGCATATAGGCGACGCGGCCCCTGTAATCCAGGTAGTCGCGGAAGTCGCCGTGAATCGGGCCACCGCCGGCGTCGATCAGCACCAGGGTTTCCCGTCCATCCAGCAGGCCCATCACCTGGTCGTAGCGCTTCTTGGAGATGCCTTTGGCCTCGTACATCCGGTCCAGCATCTGGAGCGCCAGGTGGTCGCCGGAAATGTGCAGCAATCCCTTGCGCCCGTCGATTTCCTTGTGGACGCGCGCGCCCAGGCTCGGAATGGCGTGGACGCCGTGAAAGAACTGGAACGTGGCGCCGGCGATCTCCATCGTCGGGCGGTCGATGTCGATGGGGTGCCAGTTATGAAACCGCTTGGCCTCGTCCATGGAACATCCAAACACCCCGGACAACTTGACCAGCAGGCTGTAATACACTTCCGGCGTCGTGTACAGCTCAAAGGGCGGGTCGCGCAGGGACTCGGTGGTGTCGATATGATCCTCGTGAACGTGGGAAAGGATGAACGCGTCAATGGCCGTCGCGTCCAGCTTCAATGCCCGCAGGTGTTGGTGGAGATAGGCCGGGCAATCCCAAAGCACGGTCCTGCCGTCGATATTCAATAGATAGCCGTTGGCCGGATCGTTGGGATCGAACCCGTTGCTTCGGCCCAGCACGATCAGCTTGAACTGGCCGGCGGCCTTATCGAACGGTTGGTGACGGATCTTGTAATTGGGGACGTGTTCTTCCGTGACGGTCATGTCGATGTCGTAGGCGTCCTCGCCATACAACACGCGAAAACGGGCGCCGTCGACACGCTCGATGAATAGGGCTGCCAGCGATTCGCGGGCTGGATAAACCTGGCAGCGCTCCCCCTGCCTGGCCGGGAAAAAGTTGATCATCTCCTTGATCGTGTAGGGCTTGCCCGCGTTATCGGGATTCTTCAAGGCCATGTGCGTGGTTTCCCGGTATAGCTCCTTTGCCCTGTGCGCTGGGGTGCCGGCCTCGATCATCTGCTCCGCCGTCGGGCCCACCACTGTCACGCGGAGCAGTTCGGCCAGCCCTTCACATTGGCGAGGCGTGGCAACCACCTGAAAGGGCCGTTTGCGCTCCAGGCCCCGCTGAACAAACAGAAAGTGATACAGGGGAAACTCCAGCGACGCCTGCGACGAATGAAAATGGTGCAGCTTTTCCGGAACGACGACCGTGTCCGGCATGGGAAGATGAAGCGAAAGAATCCGCTTGAGAATCTCCGGCGGGCAGCCGAACAGAATGTTGCCCTGTGCGGAACAATACAGGAACGTCCCTTCGGTCAACTTGTGCAGTTGAACGCCCGGGTCCGATGGATTACTCAAAATTGTGGCTCCTCAATCCATGTGGCAGGGGGCAAAAAGCACACACCCAGGAGCGAATACAATAAAGGTGCGACATCACGCGCAGGATGATTTCTGAAGATTTTTTCCGATACCCATAGTGGAAGCAATTTGCTTACCACTCTTTGGTCAGGAATGCGACTTTTTATGAAGAGGTTGCACACTATCGCTTGATCGGCACGATTCGGAATTGGGCACTCCCCCGCGTGGCCGAAGTTGAACTCCGTCTCCGCCCGCTCCGCAATCGCATTGTATGGGGAGGTTTCTCGACGCGCAATCAACGGCGGCGATAAGGCCGGGGCAGCGACCTGTACGGCTGGACCATACGGGCGGCGGCGAGAAGCACGAAGCGGTAGCGCGGCCGGCCGGTTTGTCCGGAGCACCAGCCGATGGGGCGCGGCAGCAGGCCGTCATTCTCCCCTGTCGATGAGGCCCATTGCAACGCGGGTTGCCGGGTCGGATTACCCTACCCTCCGGCGATAGAGGGGACGATCTGGATCACGTCACCGCTCCTGACCTCCGTATCCAGGTTGTTCTCGTACCGGATATTCTCGTCGTTGAGGTATATATTGACGAAGCTCCTGATCCGTCCTTGCTCGTCGAATAGATGCTCCTTCAATCCCCCGTACTGACCGATCAGGTTATCGAACGCATCCTTCACACTGCCCTCGGGCACTTCCACCGTGCCATGGTTGTCGACGAACCGTTGCAACGCAGAGGGGATTTCAATGACCGCTGGCATAGACTTTACCTGATAAGGCATTGTTAAATTTAGATAAAAAGTGGCACAGGCCGACTAGAGGGTATCACTCCAAAAACGCTCGCTCAAGTACTTTAGCCCGCCATCGGGAAAGACCGTCACCACCGTCTCCCCCGGATTCTTCTCCGCGATCTCCCGCGCGGTAACGAGCGCCGCGCCGGAGGAAATGCCGGCCAGCAGCCCTTCCGTGCGGGCCAGCTCAACCACCGCCTGATAGGCGGCCTCGGTACGCACGACGGCCTTGCGATCCGCAAAATCCGGATCGTAGAACGCGGGCACGATCGAGCTTTCCATGTGCTTCATGCCCTCGAGGCCATGAAAGGCCGAATCCGGCTGAACTTCGACGACCTGGATGGCGGGGTTTTTTTGCTTCAGGAAGCGGCCCGCCCCCATGAACGTCCCGGAGGTGCCCAGGGTGGCCACGAAATGGCGCACCTGCCCGCCCGTCTGGCGGTATATTTCCGGCCCCGTCTGCTCGAAGTGGGCCTTCCAGTTGTTCTCGTTGCTGTATTGATCCGCATAGAAGTACCTGTCCGGATCGGCGGCGTACAGCTCCCTGGCCTTGAGAATTGCGCCATCGGAGAACAGGGAAGGATCGGTGAGAATCAGTTCTGCGCCATAAGCCTTGAGAATGGCGATGCGAGAAGGCGTCACGCTTGCCGGCATGCACAAGCAGACAGGATATCCGCGCGCCGCTCCGATCATGGCGTACCCGATTCCCGTGTTGCCCGACGTCGCGTCCAGGAGGGTCTTTTGCGAGCTCAGCGCCCCGCTGCGCTCGGCTTCCTCGATGATCTTCCAGGCGGGCCGGTCCTTGGTGGACTGGCCTGGATTGCACCATTCCGCCTTGGCGAACAGGTTGCCGGCGGGAACCACCCCTTCCAGCCGCAGCAGGGGCGTGTTGCCGATAAGATCGGTCAGCCTCTGCCCGACTTGTTCGGCTTGGGATGGGAATTGCGTAGCGGCTGCGCGGGACATGTCGGATTGGCCGTGTGCGGGCAAATCAGTTCAAACGATCCAGTATATGTTTATCCGTGTTAATCTGTGTCCATCTTCCCTTAGTACTACTTGGTTACATAAAACCGCCGATGAACGCAGATAAACACAGATATGAATAAAATCAACATCTTATATCGGCGTTGATCGGCGTTTATCTGCGGTTGCTTTTTCGATATGCCTGTTATGACTCGTAAT
>JACZVE010000180.1 GCA_022572825.1 SAR324 cluster bacterium | reverse complement strand
GATTCCCCCGGCTCCTCCGGCAGCGTGGGAATCACCTTGAGCGCCTCGGCGGCGCGTTCGATCCAGGATTTATTCATGTGGGAGTTGGCAATACGTAGCCCTTAAGTAATTACGCATTAAAATAGAAACCATCTACTACTACTTGGTCACATACGAACCATTACGAGTCATAACAGGCATATCGAAAAAGCAACCGCAGATAAACGCCGATATAAGATGTTGATTTTATTCATATCTGTGTTTATCTGCGTTCATCGGCGGTTTTATGTAACCAAGTAGTACTAGCCATGATTGCGGTGTATGCCCGTGGGTGTCAGCAGCAGGTAGGTCATCAGGAAGGCCATTTCCGGCCAGACGTTCTCGGGCCGCAGGGCGAGAAACGCCTCCGTGGACTCGTAGAACCAATCGTGCACGGTGCCGCGCTGCCGGTGCAGGCTCCGTTGCAGCAGCGAGCGACGTGGGGCGCCCCGTTGCAGCGCCTCCACCAATCCCTCCTCGTCCCCTCCGCCCAACCGCTCCTGCCATTCCCGAAAAAGTTGCCTCGGCTCGCGGTGCAGCATGCCCAGGTCCTGGTAGAAGCCGTCATACAAACCCAGCAGGCGTGCCACCGACAGGGACAACTCATCCTTGGCCTGTGGCGCAATTTCCAGGTGATATTTGTGCAGCAGCACCGCGTAGTGGCGCGGTTCGCCCCACATCGACAGCGCCCGCGCGCCTTCGATCAGCACGTAGGGGTTATCGGACGTGGCGAAGGCTGCCTCGATGAGCGGCAGCGACTCGTGGTCGTCCAGATCCACCAGCGCGTGGACGGCCGAGCCGCGGAGCTGGAAATCCGGACTCTCCAGGGCGGCGCGCAGGCGCGGCACGGCGTCATGGACCTTCCAGCGGCCCAGCCAGAACGCGGACTGATGAGCGGTGGTAAACGGGTTGACCTCCACGTCGTTCAGCAGGATGTCTATCAGTGTGGGTGACGGCCGGGCCAGAAACAAACTGTCCATGGCGCGGCGTCGCACGAAAAAGCTGGGAGAGCCCAGGTAGCGTTCCAGATCGTCCTGGTAGATGCCTGTGGTGGAGCGCATCATCGCCGCCAGGGCTTGAGACTCCTCGTCCTCGCTTTGCGTGCCGATGGCGCGTTTGACGGCGTGGATCGCCCGCCAGTCCCAGGGCGAGAACAGCGCGTTGAGCGAATCGCGGATGCCCTGCGAGCGCAAGGGCGGCAGCTTGATGAACACGACCATACGAAGCGCCAGCAGCACCAGCAGCACGGCGAAAAACCAGCGGAAGTGCAGCAGGGCGTCGGGAGATGTGCCGGCAAAGTCCTTCATATTCGCCAGTACCCACCCGCCCGCGTACAGCGCCAGGCCTCCCGCGATGCCTCCTGCTCCCTGGGTGAGAATGCCCTGAGGGAGTTGGTGTGTGGTGCTGGTGATGCTGATGAAGTAATGCTGGGTCGCGGCCAGGAATGCGGTGTGGACGTAACCGCCGATCACGAATAGCAAGCCTATCAACCACGGCGAGAATTGCGGCGGCAGCACGACCACCAGTGCGGCGCCGGCCATGTCCACGACCCCGGTCAGCACCAGTAGCGGCCGCGAGCCCAGCTGATCCAGGAACAGCCCGTAGGAATACGAGGCCACGATGCCCCCCAGCATACCGACCACCATCAGGGCCACAACGACCTGATCGCTGAGACCGTAACCCTGCTTTGCCACCAGGATCAGAAACGTGCGGGAAAGCCCCTGCGCGATGGGAAAGGCCACCATCATGGCGAGAAACCAGCGGCGGCCGGGAGTGCTCAAGCTCCAGCGCAACTCGTTGCGCAGGGAGAACGGCGCCGCGTTGCGGAAAAGTCCGGCCTCCGGTAAGCGCCACAGAGCGATGGAGGCCAACACGCCGGCAATCAGGCCCACCGCGAAGAAGATCTGATAGCGGTAAAGGGGGGCGTCGCTGCCGAGAAAGACGGCGATGAGCACCGTGACGAGGATGGCGCCCGATTGATAGAACTTAAACGTGGTCGTGATCAAATCGCCACGGTCGCGGTGCGTGGTCAGCTCGGTGATGATCCCCGTAAAGGCAACCATTCCGCCGGCGCGCCCCAGCATGAAGCCCAGCGAGCCCGCAAACATGAACCACAGTCCGGCGCTGCCCCCCCAGGCGGCGGCTGCCCAAGGGGACGCGATCATGAAGGCGGCCGAGCAACTGCGCAGGAACCAGAACAACCCGGCCGTGCCCGAGACGCCCAGCCGCGCGATAGTGCGGTATCCCACGGCCATGAAGGGCATGGAGAGGTAAACCAGCCCGGCAACGGCGCCCACCCACGTCTCCGTCGCTCCCAGCCGCAGCAGCATCAGGATCACCAGCCCCTCAGCCAGGACTGCGTACGACACCGAGTTGAAGACGCCGTACAGATAGTACAACCGCTTGCCCTTCTGCCGGGAGCGCAGGGAGAGGGGCAGCACTTCCGGCGGGGCGAAATCCTGCTCCGTAGCCAAGTTGCTAGGCAGACTGCTCGTCGAACTGCTGGTCAAGGGGCTGGTCACGGGGCTAGACATGGGGCGAGTCAAGGGCTCCACGGAGGGTGTAGACTGGGGCGTGCCGGAGTGCGATCCCGAGCCGCGGGGCCGGGAGCAATGGCGGCGACGGCCGGATCGCGTCCGCATCGCCTCCGCCAGCACCTGGGCGTCCTCGCCGTTCCAGCGCGGTGCGGCTCAGGCGGACGACTTGCGCTTCGACGGGTATTTCATTAGGTTTGCTGATTGGTTCCACCCGGCACAGCGACGGTTCGGCGGTGAATCACAGGCGCCACGGTTCGCAAGCGCCGCTGTTCACAGGCATCGCTGTCGGAACGAGTCCTATGACACAGTGCGTCCTCCGCGGCAAAGTAGCGATCTTGTTTCCGGTATTGTTTCTCGGTGCGTTGCTGGCGTACACGCTCCATCCCCTGGCAGTGCGCACCGCCGATGCGGCGGAGCAGCTTCCCTCCAGTCCCAACCATCGCGGCATCTCGCGGTATGACCCCTATCTGGTGTTTCCCGAAAACAGGCAGGGTAACGGTGTGTACTTCAACAACAAGCTGGTGCTCGAAGCCAGGGAGAAGAGCATCGTCGACGTGCTGCCGCTTTCCGTGGAGGGTCGCTTCATCTACTACGCCCGCGACGTGGAAGGCAATGGAACGCTGGGCGCTCACGTGAAGCCTGCCGACCGTCCGCCCCGCGTCCGCGCCGTTGCGTCGGGCTTCTATCACGTGGTGCTCGTGCTGAATGGGGTGGTATTCAAGAAACTATACCGCATCGTCGATAGCAGCATCGTCGACCTTTTGCCGAATTCGAAGACGGCGGACGGCGCCATCGCCGGCCCCGGCGGCGTGGTGTTCTATCACGTGGCCTCGGCCACCCGCGAGGAAAATGACGGCCAGACCGGCAGTACCTTCGGCCTGCGCCTTCACCTGGCCCTTTTCGATGAAGAGCGCTCGCGGCATCTCGACTACATAATCACGAACGCCCTGCCGCGCCTGACTATGGGCTGGCTCGACGATACACGCATTGAGATCGGGCTGGCGGACGGACGGACGGAAATTCTCAGCATTTCGCAATTCCAGTAGTTGCCTGGCCTCAACCCACCTTATCGACGATGCGCCAAGAGCGCCCTTTCCGCTTCCGCGGCCCGGAGGGCTTGACCCTGACCGGGGTCGCCTGGGATGCCGGCTCCGCGTACACCGCGCCTCAGGTCGTCTTCAGTCCCGGCAACGGCTTCCCCGTGCAGGTCTACGCCGGCGTGTTGGCCGACCTGTCGCCGCCGGCAACGGTGCACGGGCTCAACCCACGCGGACACGGCGGCAGCGACGTGCCGGCCAGGTTCGGCGACTGGGCGCCTCTGCTGGCGGATCTGCGCGCCTACGTCGAGCAGCGGCTCTCCCCCCCCGTGGTGCTGGCGGGCCATTCCCTCGGTGCCATGCTGTCGCTGTGGCTGGCCGCCGAAGCGCCCCAACTCGCCGCCGGCCTGCTGCTGCTGGATCCCATTCTTCGCGCCCGCCGTGGCCAGCCATGGCCGAGCGCCCGGCAGACGGAGGCGCACCAGCTGATGGAGCGTACCCGCAGGCGACGGGCGCGTTGGCCCTCGCGGCCGCTGGCACAGGCGGCACTGGCGCGCAGCGGCGGATACAGCTATTGGGCGCGCGAGCCGTTGCGGCGGTTTTGCGAGGTTGGATTGATAGACGAGGACCCTGGCGGCGTAGTGCTGGCCTGCCCTCCGTGGCTGGAGCTGGCGATCTACCAGACGGCGCCTAAGGCGGAGCAGTTCGCATGGGCGGAGCGGGTGCGCTGCGAGGCGGTCATCCTGCGCGGCGATACGTCGGTACCGGTCGACCCCGCCGCGCTGAACGAGCTGGCGGAGGTCCTTCCCATCGCCACGGTGCTGACCCTCAGGGGCGGCCATATGTTCCCCATGGAGCACCCATCCGCAACCGGGCGCGCCGTCGCCGCCGGCCTGCGTATCCTGTGCGGCGAAACCGGCGCACTCACAACAGCTGCGCCAGAAAGTACACGATGATAATGTCCCAGAGCAGCATCGACCAATTGACGCGGCGCTTGGCGGAGTCTACGAAGGCATCGAAGTCTCGCCGGAACAGCGTTTTCATCACCCACCGGGACTGCGGCTCAATAAATTTCAGATCCATGAAAATCACCTTTCGCCTGGTGAAAAAACTTAGAGCAAGAAATTTAGAGAAAAAGCTTCGTGGAAAAACTCAGTGAAAAGCTTGCTGAACAACTTGGTTGCGACGTCAAACAAAGAAATTACATCACGCCGGCGCGCCTGCTATCGTCATAGCGAAACGGAAGCCACCGTTCAATGTGAAATGTAGCCGGCTGCACCCGGGGGAGCAATGTTACCGACCTATCGCCGGATTCGCGAGGCCTGCCGGCAGGGGGACATCGAGATCGAGCCCTTTGCAGAGCGCCGGATCCAGCCGGCTACCTACGACCCTGGCTATGACATTAGCTATGAATCCAGGATAGGCGACCAGGGAGCAACGACAACACAGAAAGTCAAAACCTTAAGGACGCGGGTTATCTCTTGCCGGCCCCCGGCGACTTCGCGCTCGTCACCGCTCTGGAAACGATCAAGGGGGCGGCGAGGTTCGGGCGGCAGGCTGCTTTGTTACATAAAATCCGAAATAGGTTACACTGACGTGGTCTCGCTCAAATTCCCCGCGCCAAGACGCAAGGGGTGCAAACGTCGCATGCCAGCGCCTTTGCGGTGGAAAATTTCACGGAAATTCACCTGTTACCCGATTACGATTCGGAGCAATAGCTGCGAAAATTCAACTGGGTATGATACGCGGATGATTGATGCGATATACTGAGCGTATGTCTCGCCACGGTACGCGCGAGCCGAATCCGGGGAGCCAGGTATCGCGCACGTCGTGTTCCGCGTGGGTCCAGTGCCCGCTGGACTTCTCTCCGACCAGAACCCATGACTAGCGCGATCGCACAGGCGGCAAGCGACCTCCACGAGCAGCGTGTGGAACCGCAGACCCACCCGGAGCGGTATCGCCACTGGACGCTGAAGCTGGAAGGCTCCGTGGCCACGCTGCTGCTGCACGTCCAGGAGGACGGCGGTCTGCGTCCGGACTACGAGCTCAAGCTGAACAGCTACGACCTCGGCGTGGACATCGAGCTGGCCGACGCGGTAAACCGGCTGCGCTTCGAGCATCCGGAAGTGGGTGTGGTCGTGATCACCAGCTCCAGGCCGCGGGTCTTCTGCGCGGGCGCCAATATCTTCATGCTGCGCGGCTCCAGCCATCCATTCAAGGTCAACTTTTGCAAGTACACCAACGAGACCCGGCTCGCCATCGAGGAGGCCACCGCCGAGAGCGGACAAACCTACCTGGCCGCACTCAACGGCACCGCTTCCGGCGGCGGCTACGAGCTGGCGTTGGCCTGCGAGGAGATCCATCTGATCGACGACCGCTTCTCGACCGTGAGCCTGCCCGAAGTGCCCTTCCTGGGTGTGCTGCCGGGTACGGGCGGCCTGACGCGCGTGGTGGACAAACGCACGGTGCGACGCGATCTGGCGGACGTCTTCGCCACCCTGGCCGAAGGGGTGAAGGGCAAACGTGCGGTGGAGTGGAAGCTGGTGGATGCCGTGCACCCGCCGTCCCGCTGGGACGAGGCGATCGCCGAGCGCGCTGCGGCGCTGGCACGGGCCGCCGGAAAAGACCGCGAGGCCCGCAAGGGCATTGTGCTGGAACCCCTGCGGAAAGAACGGGGGCAAGACGATATCCGGTACCGATACGTCACGCTGACCGTCGATCCCCCACGGCGCACCGCCAGCCTGACGCTGCGCGGGCCGGACGGCGTTGGCGACCTGCCCGACGATCCGGCGCAGGCAGGCAGCGGCTGGTATCCGCTGGCCTTGTTCCGCGAACTGGATGACGCCCTCGTGGAGTTGCGCTTCAATTTCGAGGCTATCGGTCTGGTGCAACTGCGCAGCGAGGGCGATCTGGAGCAGGTGCTGGCAATGGACGCACAGCTCCAGGCCGCCCGCGAGCACTGGTTCGGACGCGAAGTGCTGCTGCTCATCAAACGCACGCTCAAACGCCTGGACATGACCGCGCGCACCCTGTTCGCGCTCGTCGAGCCCGGCTCGTGCTTCGGCGGATTCCTCTACGAGGTGGCCTTGGCCTGCGACCGCATTTATATGCTGGACGATCCGGAGCGGCCGGTGCAGATTGCCCTGACCCG
>JACZVE010000179.1 GCA_022572825.1 SAR324 cluster bacterium | reverse complement strand
GTGGCGATGGACGTGACGCGCAGTCTCGCCAAACCCATCTCCGAACGCGCCAAGACGGACATCGCCGAGTACGCGCTGGAGGCCCTGCGCCACAGCAACATCAAGCCCATTTACCTCCTTGGGCGGCGCGGCCCCGCGCAGGCGGCCTACACCAACCCGGAGATCCGCGAGCTGACCCAGATCGAGGGCTGCGATCTGGTGATACGGCCCGAGGAGCTGGAGCTCGACGACCTGAACCGCGAGTTTCTGGCCTCGGTCAAGGAACCCACCTACCGGCGCAATGTGGAGATCCTCACGGATCATATTTCCAAAGGCGAAGGTACGAGTCCCCGTAAGATGCGCGCCCGCTTCTTCGTTTCTCCCATTGAAATATTGGGGACGGAGCGGGTGGAAGGCTTGCGGCTGGAAAGAAACAAGCTGGTCAAGGACGAGAGCGGAACCCTGCGCGCGCGCGGCACCGGAGAGACGGAGGAAATCGCGGTGCAGATGGTGTTCCGCTCCATCGGCTACAAGGGGGTGTCAATGCCCGACCTGCCCTTCGACGAGCGCAACGGCATCATCCCCAACGTGGCCGGGCGCGTGACGCAAGGCGCCGGCGGGCCTCCGCTGCCACGCATCTACGTGGCGGGGTGGATCAAGCGCGGACCCTCCGGCGTCATCGGCACCAACAAGGCGGACGCCATCGGCACCGTGAAATGCATGCGCGAAGACCTGCCTGCCTTGCGGACCGCGGCCGATTTTCGCGGCGACTACGAGGCATTGCCCTCGCTGCTGCGGAAGAAGGGCGTGCGGTTCGTCACCTTCGAGGATTGGAAACGCCTGGATCAAATCGAGGTGGAACGGGGAACCCCACTCGGAAAGCCTCGGGAGAAGTTTTACTCCATCGAGTCCATGCTGGAGGCGCTCGGTTAGAGCCTTAATACTTTTCACTTAATGCCGGATCAAGGCAGTGAAGCCGCGTCCTTCCCCTCGACAAGCCCAGAGCAGGCGAGACATTCGCTTCGCCCTTCCACTCCGCTCACGACAAGCTCACTCCTCAGGATGGCGACCCAATCGTCAACCGCCATTCATTGACCGTCATCGCGGCATTCTTCCACGGACGCCGCCTTAGACCCGCGCACAAGCCACCATGGGAATGGCTCGTCCAGACACCACGCCGCAGCTTAACCTCCAATGGCCCCAGGTTTCTTGACCTGCGTCATCAAATCATTGTCCCATGTCCCCTCGACTATGACATGTGCCGCCGCACCCAACAGAACCGCTTCAATTAGGTTATGGTTCAGATAGACGAAAAGGCCCGGCTGCACAAATTTATGCATCATCGCAACCGCCGTGCCGCCGGGGATAAACCATGTTTCCAAGTTGGTTGCCGGACGGTCGCTAAAGGAACCCCCGTTCCAGACCAGATCGCCGTGTCCACCAATCAGGTGAGGCCGTGAATCTCTGTTGGCCTGGGAATGAATGAATAAGACCCGCTCGCCAGCCCGCGCCTTCAGCGCGGTTTTCCCGGTCAAGGCGCCCACCGCGCCGTTGAAAACCACATGCGAAGGTAGCAGGGTTCTCATGACTCCCACGGTATCCGCCAGCGCTTCGACGACGGAGTTGTATTTTTTGTATTCTCCATTCTTCTTCCTGGGGACATAAAAATCCTGTTCCCCAATGTAATAGGCGCGATCGTATCTGACGGGTCTGCCGTTCGCGTCCTTCAACCCGTCCCGAGGGAGCACCATGATAGCCCCATTCATTCCGGAGACCACATGGTACGGAATCATCACGCCGCCGGGGGCACAATGGTAGACGAACACCCCCGCTCTTGTCGCTTTGAACCGTAATACGGTTTCCTGACCGGGATTGACCTTGGTTAACTCCGCACCCCCCAGGGCCCCGGAGGCGGCGTGAAAATCAATGTTGTGCATGAGCATATTGGTCTTGGGATTAACCAAGGTCAATTCGACGTAGTCGTCTTGATGAACGACCATGATTGGCGCGGGAACACTCCCGTTGAAGGTCATGGCCTGAACCGTGGCATCGTCTGAAATAGCAATTTCTTTCTCTTTGATAACCAAGCGCACCTGAACCACTTTCGGTTTGCCCCGCGCAACCTGATCATGCTCTGGCAAGAAGGGAGGCTTCACCAACTTCTGAACAACCCTTTTGAGGCCGCCTGACTCGGTTGCGGCATGGGCATTGGCTGCGACATACCATCGCTCGGATGCTCCCGTGACCGCCGCGGTGGTAAGCGCCGCGGCTTTAATGAACTGGCGTCGAGTCGTCTTCTTCATACCCTCTTCCTTTGTCTGGAATGGTTTTGATTGATTGCTTCCAGCGGGTCAGAGGGCTGTTTTCTCCGGCCTGCTTTGACTTTGAAGTTAAATGCAATCCCTTCCGCGTGGCAATGATCCGGCGTGGATCGGGCAGAATTACTGGCGTGTCGTGGGGAAACCGGGTGGAAATGCTGGTGTTGGGGAGGATGTAGGACCTCAGGCAAATACCATGCGCAATTCAGACCGTCCGCACACCCGCTGACGGCACTCCCTTTCGGCACGATGGTACGCCGAACGGTTCCGTCACAGGCCACCTCCAGGCAGACCAG
This sequence comes from SAR324 cluster bacterium, assembly GCA_022572825.1. GTDB lineage: Bacteria > SAR324 > SAR324 > SAR324 > JACQKK01 > JACZVE01. Next base: position 4,153 of record JACZVE010000179.1, on the reverse strand, counting down.
CCGGTCCCCGGCCGGAGGCGCAATCGGCACAGTCCGCCCGCCCTGCGAGCCCGCCCTGCCTCCCGCGTGGCCCCGCACCTCTGGGTCGCTCCTTGCATGCCCTCCAGGTGGTCGCGGTGCGTTCGCCGCAATACGTTTTCCACCAAGCAGGCAGGAAGGAGTGGCTCATATGAAGGCCGGAACCAGCGCGGTTTCCGCTCGCCACGTCGATGCGGCAACCGCCGACAGCGCCATCACCCCCGCCAGGAAAGTTTCCTATACGGTCGGTGTGCGCATGCAACTTGGGGACGATCTGGAGGGATTGGAAGCCTATCGCGACGGAATCAGTTTTCGCTCGCCCAGCCCCATCGCCGCCGGTCAGCGCATGGAGTTGGTGCTCTGCAACGCCATTTCGATGGAGGCCGAGGTGGTGGGCTGCGTCCCCTTGTCCGACAGCGAAGGCGGCCACCTGGTGCGAGCCCGCTTCCACAAGACCTCCGCGGCGCTCAATGCGCTGATTCACGAGGAGTTGACCCGCCTCATCAACGAGAGCGGCTGAGCGCCCCCCTGCCTTGTCGGCGGCACCAGCGCGGCGGGCAATCTCCCCCGTTTCACACATGCCACCGCCCCCGATGGGCGGGTGCGTTCGCCCATGGTGCGGACGGACTCGGCCCACGCCACCGTTGACAGCTCCACCGCTCCCCGGTGAAGCTGAGACATGCTGGAGCGCTGCTATTCCCTTTCCCCGCGCAGCCGCCTGGAGCGGCGTGCGGGCGTGCACCGCCTGATCTGCTCGCACCCGCTGCAAATTCTCACCCTCAACCGGAGCGCCTGGCTGCTGCTGAACGCGCTGCGGCCGGGCGTGCCCATCGATGAGGTGGTGCAACGCGTCACGCCCCAGGTCGTCAACTACCTGGATGGTTTGGCGGCCCAGGGCGCCCTGCGCGCGGACTATCGCCTCGTCCCCTCCGCCGGGGCGCCCCGGTTCGAGGTCATCGTCCCCGTTTACGCCAATCCGCAGGGTCTCGCGCGCTGTCTGCATGGACTGGCCGGGCAGGCCTATCCGCGCTCAAAATTCCGGGTCACGGTGGTGGACGACGCGTCCCCCGCACCGCTGCAAGGCCTAGTCAACGATCTTGTCAACAAAGCGGCCGCCAACGAGGCTCCCGCCGCCGGTCTCCAGCTTCGCTGGCTGCGTCTGCCGGAAAACAGGGGCCCGGCCAGCGCCCGCAACGCCGCCGTCTGCACCCCCTGGCCGCGGGACCGGAAAGGGCCCGCACCGCTGCTGGCCTTCGTGGACAGCGACTGCGTTCCCGAATCGGGCTGGCTGGCGGCGCTGGCGGCTTTATTGGAGACCCCCGGCATCGCGGCGGCAGGCGGCCGGGTGCTGCCCCTGCGGACGGGGCGGCTGCTCGCACGGTACGAGGGCGCCTGCGCCTCGCTGTATCTGGGAGAACGGCCCGGTGCGGTGGGCAACCCCGGCTATCCGCTGGCATATCTGCCGGCGTGCAACCTGGCGGTTCGACGGGACGTTTATACCGAGATGAACGGATTCCGGGACGGATGGCGGTTCGGTGAGGATGTGGATCTCTGTTGGCGAATGGCCGATGCAGGCCATGGACTGTTCTACCATCCTGCCGCGACAGTGGCCCACGACTACCGGGCGCGCTGGGGCCCCTTTCTGCAGCGCAAACGCCTCTATGCCCGCTCCGAGGCCATGCTGAGAGGCGAGCACCCTGTTCATTTCCGGCGCGTGTGGGAGCCGGGCACGATCCTGGCGCTGCTGCTGGCCGCGCTGGCCTTGCCGGCCGGCTCCCCTGCCGCGCTGGGCCTTGCCCTATCGGCGTGGCTGGTGGCGGGCGCATGGCCCGTCCTGCGATGGCGCGCCAAGGCTGCGCCGTCTGCCAAGGCGCTGCCGCCCACCGAGGCGGCGCTGCCGGCAGAGCCAATGGCGGTACGGATGCTGTTCGCCGCCGTGTTGCGCCGCATGGTGGGCGGGCTGCTCGGGCAATGCCGTCAACTGAGCCGCGCAACCGCGGTGCTTTGGCTGCCCGCCGTCGCGCTGCTCCCCGATTTGTGGCCCATTGGCCTGTGCGTGTACGCGTTGGGGGCCGCGGGGGAGTGGCTGGCGCGCCGGCCCGGCCTGCCGATTCCCATCTTTCTGATGGGCCACGCCGGCGAGTGCCTGGCGTATAGTCTGGGGCGCGTGGAAGGCGCCGTATTGCGGCTGTGGCGCAGTCCGTGGGCCGGATACGCCGCGCGGCGCGGGCCTCGCACGAAGAGGGCGATGGCTTCCGCACACCCGGCGCACTCGCATCGGAACCATCCGATCGGCGGGGACACGAACGGGTGAATCCCCCTAGCGCGGCCCCTGCCATGGCGTTGGGGACATTGTTGCTTTTGGATAGTGATTATGATTTATACTTGCCCGGTATTTAATTCATTCAATACCGACACTAACCGGCAGAATTCGCTGCGATTTCCATCTCGACGTACCCCTCACGCCTTCGGCCTCGTTCCACGGATGATCCATTGATACCTGAGGTTGATTGACCATTGACGAAGCCAACGCGAGGGTTTCCCGCCGTGCGCGCACCTGATAGAACCGCGTGTGACACTCGTGCCCCGCGCGGAAGAAGGCTCGCTGGCCCCTTCATCACCAAGCGGGAGATTCGATGATTCGGAATGTGCGCAACCGGACTCCGCTCAGACGGTTCATGACGGTATCGATTCTCTTGGGCGCAATCCTGGCTGCGGCGCCGGCTTTCGCACAGTTGACGGACGCCGATGTGGAGAAAATCCCCGCCGGAGCGCAGCCCATCAAATTCAGCCACAGGATCCACGCCGGGGAAAATCAAATCGATTGCCAGTACTGCCACATTTATGCGCGTCGTTCCTCGACCTCCGGTGCGCCTCCAGTCGCGATCTGCGTGGGATGTCACAAATTTGTGGCAACGGACCTGGCCGAGGTGAAAAAGGTGATGGGATACTGGGAGCGGAAGGAGCCCATTCCCTGGGTAAAGATTCACGACGTTCCGGATTTTGTCCGCTTTCCCCATCACAAGCACCTCAACGCCAACAATGAGACCTTCCCCGACGGCGTGGCCTGCCAGGCCTGTCATGGCCCGATCGAGACCATGGACGTGGTGGAAAAGGCGGATCCGAAATTTGGCCTGATGGGCTGGTGCCTGAACTGCCACCTCGAAATTCCCGGCACGCTGGAGCGCAAGCGCGCTATCGCCTCGACGACCGACCCCAAAAAGCTCAAGAACTACATGCATCCAAGCGGCACATACGTCCGTCCCAACCTGACCGATTGCCTGACCTGTCACTACTAATCCGATAATCCCAACGCGTTCGCCAGGAGATATCCTTTCATGAACCCTGTCATGAACAGCGGCATTCGCAGAAGAGACTTTTTCAAGGCGCTCGCCGCCGGTGGCGCGGCCACCGTGGCCGTTGCCGCCTGCGCCGATCCTCCCGAAAAGCTGATTCCCTACCTGGTGCCGCCGGACAACGTGGAGTTCGTGCCGGGCATGCCGCTGGAGTATGCCACCACCTGCATGGAATGCCCCGCGCACTGTGGCATGGTCGTCAAAACCCGCGAGGCGCGGGCCATCAAGGCGGAAGGCAATCCGGACCATCCGCTCAGCCACGGCGCGCTGTGCGTGCGCGGACAGGCCTCCCTGCAGACCCACTACAATCCGGCCCGCATTGGCTCCCCCCTGCAACGCCGGGACGACGCCTGGCAGGAACTGACCTGGGAACAGGCCGAGGCCGCCGTCGCCGACAAGATCAAGGGCGTTGTCGACAAGCGGCAGATCGTCTACATCACCGGCAATGTGGCGGGCAGCCGCGGCGGCTTCATCGACCGCTGGCTGAGCGCGATCGGAGCCGCGCCCAAGGTGGTGCTGGAGCCGCTGGCCAACGACAGCATCAAGGCGGCCAACCGCATCACCTTCCGCCGCGCGGAGGTGCCCCAGTATCGCATCGAGCAGGCGAATCTGCTGCTGAATTTCGGCAGCGAATTCCTGGAAACGTGGATGAACCCGGTGGAGAACAACTGGAACTTCGCCAATATGCACGCCTTTGACGATGCCACCCAGCGCAAGGGCAAGTTCATCCACGTCGCTCCCCATCTATCCCTCACCGGCTCCAACGCCGACCAATGTGT
>JACZVE010000178.1 GCA_022572825.1 SAR324 cluster bacterium | reverse complement strand
TTCTTCGATCTCCACCAGGTATTTCACCCGCTCGTGCAGGTCGGGCCGGTTGAGGCGCGCGGCCAGATACTCCGCCAGGATGCGGGCGATCTGAGCCACGTCCATCTCGCTCTGCACGGGAAACAGCGTCCGGCCCTGCTCATCCAGCTTGCCGTACACGGCCGGGCGGGCGGCGCGATTGAATAGCGAGTCGCGCACGAGTATTTCGGAAAAGCCCCGCTTTTCCTCCACCACCAGGATTTCTTCCAGCCCCTGGGCGAATTCGGCCAGCCCTTCCGGCTCCACCGGCGCGATCATGCCCAGCTTGTAGATGCGGATGCCGGCCTGGCGCAGGTCCTCCTCGCCGAAGCCCAGCATCGCCAGTGCCTGCATGAGGTCCTTGAAGCTCTTTCCGCTGGACACCAGCCCGATCCGGTCGCTGGGGGTGTGCACGACGATGCGGTCCAGCCGGTTGGCGCGGGCATAGGCCATGGCCGCCACCATACGCTCGTAGAAAATCTGCCGCTCGATCTCCACCGTATAGGGCGGAATCAGGCGCGCATCCTGGATTTTCCGGAAGGGCTTGCCGTCGATCTCCAGCTCCGGTATCACCGGCACGGCCATCTCCGGATGCACGTCGATGATGGCGCCGCCATCCGCCACGTTGGTGACGATCTTCAGCGCGCTCCACAGGCCGCTGTAACGGGACATGGCGATGCCGTGCAGACCCAGCTCCAGCACCTCCTGCGGGTCGCCCGGGTAGAGCACGGGAAAGTTGAGGTCGTAAAACACAACCGTCGAGTCGCTGGGGAGGGTGGAACTTTTGCAGGCGGGGTCGTCCCCTCCCAGCGCCAGCGCCGAGCCGTACGTGGAAGTGCCGATGAAGTTGCCATGGCGGAAGGCGTCGCCCGTGCGGTCCACCCCGGGCGCCTTGCCGTACCAGATACCGTTGACGCCGGCGAACCTCTGGTGGGGAAAGTGCTCGAGCAACTGCGAGCCGTAGATCGCCGCGGCGGCGATGTCCTCGTTGATGCCGGGCCGCCATACGATGTCGTGCTCGGGCAGCAGGTGCCCGGCCATGCGGATCTGCTTGTCCAGCTCACCGAGCGGCGAGCCTTGGTAGCCGGTAATGTAAGTGCCGACGCGCAGGCCGGCTGCCGAGTCGCGGCGATGCTGATCGATGGGCAGGCGCACCAGCGCCTGTACGCCCGTAATGGCGATCGGCCCTTCCAATACTGTGTATCTGTCGTCCAGAGAGAAGGTTCTTTTCGACATGAAAGCCTCCGGTAATGATGGCTTTCCGGCCTCCGAGGCGCTTGATTTTTCCCCCGGCAAGCTCGATAAACCCGAATGCGCGGTAATCCCTCAATTATGTAAAATTTACCCCAATTGAGGCCCGTTGCCAAATGCTCGCCCAGCTTTCCTTCCGCACGGTGAGGGAGCTATAATAAGCTCCCGATCGGTGCTCTGCCCCTCGCTGCGGTGGAAGACCACCTCGTACCCCATTCGTCAGCATAACGGGCAATCCGCATCTGTGCTGTAAAGCAATGGACATCACGGTAAATGGAGAGCCGCGTCGCATCGAGAGCCCGCTGACCGTGCAACAACTGCTCTCCAGCCTGAATCTGAACACCAACGGCGGACTGGCGGTACTGCTGAACGGGGAGGTGGCGCGCAGGGCCAACTGGCCGAAGATCGTGCTGCAGCCGGACGACGCGCTGGAAATCGTCCGGGCAACCGTGGGGGGCTGAACCCCCTCGAGTGGGAACCACGCATGGATCAACCACTGAAGATCGGTACGGAGAGCTTCCATTCCCGGCTGATACTGGGCAGCGCACGCTATCCCAATCACGATATATTGCTCAAGGCGCTGCGGGCTGGCGGAACCGAACTGGTCACGGTGGCCATCCGCCGCGTCAACCTGGACGACCCCACCGGCGAGAACCTGGTCAGCCTGCTGCGCCGGGAGAACTTCCGCCTGCTGCCCAACACGGCCGGCTGCTATACGGTGCGCGATGCCGTTATCACCGCCGAGCTGGCCCGGGAAGCGCTGGAAACCAATCTGATCAAGCTGGAGATCATCGCCGACGAGGACACGCTCTATCCCGATGCGGAAAAGCTGTTCGAGGGGGTGCGCATCCTGGTGGACAAGGGATTTCAGGTGCTGCCCTATTGCATCGACGATCCCATCACCTGCAAGAAGCTGGAGGACCTGGGCTGCGTGGCGGTGATGCCGTTGGGGTCGCCGATCGGCTCGGGCATGGGCATCCTCAACCCGTACAATTTCTCCCTTATCCGCTCCCGGGTCTCCCTACCCCTCATCCTCGACGCGGGTGTCGGCACGGCCTCGGACGTCGCGTTGGCCATGGAGCTGGGCTGCGACGGCGTGTTGCTGGATACGGCGGTGGCCCACGCCAAGGACCCCGTCCTGATGGCCGAGGCGATGCGTCAGGCGTGCGAGGCCGGGCGCAAGGCGTCCCTGGCTGGCCGCATTCCCCGCAAATTCTTTGCCGAGCCTTCCAGCCCCCGCGAGCGCATGGTCGATACCCGCCGCAAGGCGGGCTAGCGGCCCCTGCTGCTCCCGCCATGGTGCCCTTCCGCTTCTATCTGATCACCGACCACGACAACAGCCGCCACAAGCCGCCCGACCTGCTCCCCGACCTGGTGGATGCGGGGCTGCGGGCGCTGCAGGTGCGGGAGAAAGGGCTTTCGCCGCTGGGTCAGGCCGATTACGCCTCCGGACTGCTGGCGGCGCTGGGCGAGCGGCGCAAGCATATCCGCCTGTTTCTCAACGACCGCGCCGATATCGCCCTCGGCCTGGGACTGGACGGCGTGCATCTGCGCAGCGACAGCCTCCCCCTGGAGCGCCACGCGCCGGTGCTGCGCAATGCCCTGCTGTACGGCGTGTCCACCCATTCCCTGGCCGGTGTGCAGGCGGCCGAGGCGGCGGGCGCCGATTTCGCCGTCTTCGGGCCCGTTTACGCTACCTTCTCCAAGGCGCCCTACGGCGATCCGGTCGGCGTGAAAGCCCTCGAGCAGGCGACAGGCGCCTCCGGGCTGCCGCTGTTCGCCCTGGGGGGCGTCACACCGGCCCGCGCGCGGGAATGTCTGCGGGCCGGCGCTCACGGCGTGGCGACCATCTCCGCCATCTGGAACGCCGAGCGGCCATTGGAGGCGCTGGAGGCCTTCGAGGAAGCGCTTGGGGGGCTGTAGGCCCCCGGTCAAGTCCCCGGCGGGGGGCGCGGCCGGCCACGCCCTCCCTGGGCAGTGCCCTCGGCGGCAGCGAGCCGCGTGAAGAGCAGCAGGTGCTCCCACTTGCCGCGTTTGGCGTACGCTTTCTTTTCCTTGCGGGAGTGCACCGCCCTGCGCACGGAAGCCCGCGACTCCAGCCGCCAGGGCCCCCGCTGGGCGATGCGGGTCAGGGCGGCGCGGGCGTCCACGGCGTGGTCGGCGGAAATCCAGTCACCCATCGCCAGCGCGAGGGCGCCGCCCGGGCGCAATACCCGGGCCAGCGTCAGCAATGTATCTCCCAGTGCCGCACTCCAACTGTCGTCGCCGCGCCCCGCGGGCCGGTCGCGCCGCGCGCCGATTTCGCCTTCCAGCAGCGCCTGCCCGTCCAGTCCCAGCCAGTCCATGCGCAGGCGGTGCTGAGCGTAATAGTCGTACGTGCCGGGATAGGGTGGGCTGGTGAGTATGCAGTCCACCGCTCCCCAGCCCAGTGACGGCAGCAGGCGCGCATCCTCGCCGTATAACTCGGCAGGTGGCGTCTCCGGCGCGATGCGTTTGGCCAGTGCTGCCTGGGCACGGGTCAGCTCCCCGCATTTGTCGACCAGGAAGCGGCTTGCCGCGCCTTTGCCAATGGGTTTTGCAATGCGGGATGACCGCGGAACGCCTTGCTGGCTGTCGGCGGCCAGGTTGGAGAACTTCACCGCGGCGCTGGAAAACACCGCGCGCAGCGTCTCGCGGCGATCATCGTCCGGCAGGGCTTCGATGAGCCGCATCCACTGCATCAGCTCGGCCAGCAGATGCGGCTGGTAGTGGGCCGCCAGCCGGTGCTGGAAGCGTTGTTCCATGCGGGGAGGATGCTTTTCCCTGCGCAGCGCTTCCACCTGGACGGCGATGCGCTGGGCCTCCGCGGTGACCATTCGCGCTTCCGTGGGCGTGCGGAGCCGCGTGCGTTCCCTGGCCACCAGCACCGCGACGGGGTTGAGGTCGTTGCCGAGGGCCGGCAGCCCTTGCTGCAATGCTTCGACCAAGGTGGTGCCGCCGCCCATGAAGGGGTCGAAAACGCGCTCTCCGGGCCGGGTGATCGCCGCGAGTACGGTGCGGGGCAGCAGGTAGTGAAACCGACCCGGATAGGGATGAAAAGCATGGGTAAGGATGTAACCCTCTGCCTCCGGGGTGCGGAGGGCTTCGCCGAGCAGGCTACCCAGGGCACCCTCCGTTTCCAGGGCGAGGTTTTGCTGGGAGAACGAGCGCCGCCTGCGCACCCCGCGGCTTGGCGATGGCTTGCCCGCCGCGTTCCGCATGATTTTGCCCGCAGCGGCGCCGCGTTCCGCGCCGTTCCGTTGCCCCCTTGCCGTCCGGCGCGAATTCGCGGCCCGGCGTCGCACGTTGGATTTTGACCCCATCTGACAGGATATGCTAATAGCTGGCTAATGCGTCCCTGGGGATGCGTCCCTTTGGCGTGGGCGTCGCTGCAAATATAAAATACCTGTTCGGGCAGAGAATGCGTTTTCCATACTACCATACCAGCCGCAGCGCACCGCGCGCACCCGGGGACTCGGCATGGGCGGTGCAACGCGCGTGCGCTGACGGGAAGATTCGGCCAGGCTGGGGCCCACCTTGCCCGGCCGGCCGGTGATTGGGGATCGTGCGACGATGACCACAGTCAACAGGAACGATCTGAAGACCATCCTGCTCTTCGGCATACACATCGCCAAGGTCGACACCGAATTTGTCGTCTGGGAGAAGCAGATTCTGGCGCGATTCGCCGAGGCCATGAAGCTCAGCGACGCCGAAAAGGCGGAGCTGGCGAATCAGGGAATCAGCCTCTCCGAGGGTCTCAACGCACTTTCCGGCGTCGAGGCCAAGCACCTGCTGCTCAAGACGCTCTGCGCCGTCGCCTACGCCGACGGCGTGCCGCACCCGGCCGAGCTGGAATTCATCGAGAAGGTGATCGTCAAGTTGGGCGATTCTCTGTTCGTCCTTCCGCAGGCCGAATGGGGCACCTACGAGCGGGAGGTGCTGTCCACCCTGTCCGAAGCGGTGTGACCCGCGCCGCTTGTCCGCCCACCGTCCTCGCGATCGATTCGTCCAACCCGGCTTTTCCCTCGTTTCTCCGCCTGATACAGCCACCCCATCCTCCCCATGTCGCGGAAGAGGGTGGTCGTTTGGTCGAGATTCCGGCGTGCCGATCCCGAGCCGCGGTGGTCTGCCGAGCAATGGGCAAGGCTCCAGGTCGGACCGACAACCGGAGGTAATCTCGACCTGTATTCCTCCCACAGGTACGGTGAGCCCGACTCCTCTGTACCGTCGAGTGAGTGTTGCGCGGGCTGAATTTTGACCGGCCAAAACCCAATAGCCCACGGTTCACTCGACGGCGCCGAGGACTTGAGCCCAGTCCTGCGCCGCTGCCCATTGTTCAAACGAGAGTCAGTCCACCTCGGGGTAGTCAACGCGAAGTGATTTGACGTCTGCGCTGAACCCAACTCGGTCGAACCACTCATACATTGTCGCCATGTCGGCAAACTGGGTGCGCACCTCATCAAGCGACTGTTCCTCATATGCAATGGGTCGTCCGCTGGCCCGCGATAGAGCCGCGGCCATCTCGGGCCCGCTGAACTCGTCTCCGGAAATGTTGATGCGCCTCCCAATGAAAGGATCCTTGCGGTCGATGACCAGCGCGATGAAGCGGCCGATGTCGCGCACCGCGATCTGCTGGAGCTTTCGCTTCGCATTCAAGGCCTGGCGGAAACGACCCTCCTTGAGGTCCGCCACATTCCACGGAAAGAGCACGTTGTCGTAGAAGAACGCAGGCGCCGTGATCGTCCAGGGCACGGCAAGGGTGCGCAGGTACTCCTCGACCTCGTACTTGCTGTCGAAATGAGGGATGCCGGTCCGGCGGTCGGCGTCACCGACGGATGAATAGACCAGATGGGCCACCCCGGCGGCCTTTGCGGCGTCGGCGATCGCCTTGCCGTGGCGCACTTCGACATCCACACCGGCGAACGGTGTCGTCATCGCGAAAACGGCATCCATGCCGGAGGCGGCTCGCTCGAGGGAGGCCGGATCGTCGAAGTCCCCAACGACCACCTCCACGCCAGGGTCCTTGCAGCGAAGGGACCCGTTCCCGTCCGCCTTTCGCACCAGGGCGCGTACGTGGTGCCCCTTGTTGAGCAGCGCCTCGGTGACGGATCGCCCCTGATTTCCCCTTGCACCGGTGACCAGTACCTTTCGTGCACTCATCGCCTTTCCTTTCTTTCAAATACGGTTGTGGTCGCCAGGGCAAGTGCAAAGTCGCTCGATCCGGCGGAGTCACCCCTCCCCGCATCCCGCCTGCGGCGGGATGCCGCCCCTCCCCGCTAGGCAGGGAGGGGCTGGTGGGCCACGGCAGAGCCGCGATCGTGGCTGTGGAATCCCCCCTTCCCTGCTCAGCGGGGAAGGGGGGCCAGGGGGGAAGGGGTCCCGCGCAGAGAGCTCGAATCGGCGATTCCGGCGACTTTGCACTCGCTATGGGATTGGCTGCCGAATCACTACAAGATGACCACGCGG
>JACZVE010000177.1 GCA_022572825.1 SAR324 cluster bacterium | reverse complement strand
TACTTCGTCCTGGAAGACTAGCCGCGCTTTCGCCAATTGCACGCCGGGGGGGAAGGGCATCGGGGCGGGAGACGGGCATCGTGCCTCATGCCGCGCCTAGCCGCCCTCCCTGCGCACGAAGGCCAGGGCCAGCAGCGCCCAGGCAACGATCCATGACAGTCCGCCCAAAGGCGTCAGCCAGCGCAGCACCCGCAAGTCGGAGAGGGACAGGCCGTACAGGCTGCCCGAGAACAATAATATCCCCAGTACGAACAGGGCGCCTGCCCAACGCAGCCTGCTCCCCCTCTGCGGAAACACCTCCATCAGCACCCCGCAACCCAGCAGCGCCAAGGCGTGAAACAACTGGTAGCGCACGGCGTTCTCGAAGACGGGCATCACCAGCAGGGGCAGCACGGCCGAGGGTGCGTGAGCGCCGAAAGCCCCCATGGCGACCCCCAGCGCCCCGAAAACGCCGGCGCAGATAATCCAGAGCCGAGAACCCGAACCATTCATCGTTCGTTTAAATAGCGCGGCCTTCAATTGATCGCCGCCGCTATTCTCAGGAATTTGAGCCGCTGCCGGCAGCAGACAGCGTTGGCGCGTTCTACCCTCAGCATACAGGACCAGAACGATGACAGAGACGGAAATCGATCAGTTTTCCGCCGCCAAGGCGAGTCTGGAACTAACGATCGCGGATAACAACGAGATTCACGAATACTTCCGCGACCTGCTGGAGAAACTCTCCCGGCTGGAGGATGCGAAGCCCGACATGCGAAGGGAGAAATTCAAAGAAATGGTGGAAATGGGCGCCTTCCGCTTCAACGGTCTGGATATGCGCCACTTCACCCACAGCCAGCAGCGGCCGCTCCCTCCCCCCGTTTTTCTCAACCGCACCCGGCGGCGGCTCAAGAATACAGCCACGCTGATACACGAGTTCGAAAAACGGGGCATCTTCGAGCAGGCCCGGGAACTGCTGGCGCAGCTCGACACGCTGGCCGCCCACATCATCAACGAGACCGACGCCGGCGAAGTGATCGCGTACAAGGACAAGCTGGAGACACTGCGAGCTTCCCCGCTCTTTCAGCAATACATGGAGACGAAGACTGCCTTCATCCACAAGGATGGGGACATCAAGGCGGACGCGGATTTTCTCGCCGCGAAGGAGTCGGTGGAGGAGGGGGAAGAGGTCGTCCTCCAGCGGTCGGAGGAACTGGCCGAGCTCAGTGAGCAACTGGAAAACGGTGAACTGGCCGCCGAAGAGGCGCAGGCCAAGCTGGAGGAATTGCGCATGGAGCACGGCGCTCCCGGTAAAGGCGACTAGCCGCCGCGCCGCCGGACGCCAGGGCGTGGCAGGGCTGATCTCGGTGCGGCGGTGCTCGTCACTGCAGCGGTTCACTCGAGCAACAATCACCTCGCTTTGAACGCGACCTGGCATCAATTACGGATGCGGCGTACTGTCACACCCTATCCGTGGCGTACTTCAGCAGGGGACTTGATCGCTGCCCATCCCGCTGGCACAATAGATTCCACCTTTTCAAATCGTACGGTGGCCAACGACGGGCCACCCTTTCCAGGTGCGAAATACGCCGTGGAACTTAAACCGAGCGTACCTCCGCGGGCGCTGCCGCTGACGCCCGAGGTCGCGGAAAAATACCGTGCCTTGCGGGCCGATCTATTGGGCGTGGGAAGCGCCGTCACGGCATTTTCCGGAGGCGTCGACAGCTCGCTCCTCGCCTATCTGGCCCACCGGGAGCTGGGCGACCGGGCACTGGCGGTGACTTCCGGTTCGGATTCTCTGACGCGGGACGATCTGGCCCTGACGCGGCAGCTAGCCGGCCAGTGGGGGATGCCACACCGGGTCATCCTGACGAGGGAAATCGACAATCCTCACTACCGCGCCAACCCCGCCAACCGCTGCTATTATTGCAAGACCACGCTGTACGCGGATTTGGCGCGCATTGCCGAAACGGAGGGCTATGCCACCGTACTCAACGGCACCAACCAGGACGACTGGGGCGACCACCGGCCAGGATTGGTCGCCGCCAAGGAGCATGGCGTGCGCACACCCCTCTCCGATTGTGGGTTCGGCAAGGACGATATCCGCATGCTGGCCCGCCACTTGGGTCTCGGGAATGCCGAGAAACCCCAGGCTGCCTGTCTTTCCAGCCGCGTACCCTATGGCTTTTCCATCTCCATCCCCGTGCTGACGCAGATCGAGAAGGCTGAGCGCTTCCTGAAGGATCTCGGCCTCACCCAGCTTCGGGTACGCCACCACGACGACGTGGCGCGCATCGAAGTGCCCGCGCAGGATTTCCCGCTCCTGCTTGCCCATCGGGAAGCCATCGACGCCGCCTTCCGCGAGTATGGCTACCGCTATGTGACGCTGGACCTGCGGGGATTCCGCTCCGGCTCCCTCAACGAGGCATTGCGGGGGGATCGCTGACTGCCTGCCGGAGCAGGCGTCCACCCGCCCTTCGATCGCATGTCGGCGCGCATTTGTGCTTCCCTGCGCCACTCAGGGTGCAGGCAGGGTGGGCTGCCCCGCTTCCCTCGTCAGCCTCAGGACAGGCCCTGCGACTGCGCACTTCGACTGAGCTCAGTGCAGCTCAGACGGGCCCTTCGACAGGCTCAGGACGGGCTTGTGACCCGTTTGCCATTATTGAGATACGTTCTACCCCCGTGCGGAACCTCCAGGTGGCGAGGGGGTCGCGGCGCATTTTGCCCCGTCCGCGCGGACGGCGCTAAAAGCCCAGGCTGCCGCCGATGATGTCTCGATAGACCTTGCTGTCCAGCGGCGCGTAGGTGGAATTGTCGCGATCCACGTAGAACAGCGCACCCTCTACCTGCTCCGGGTCGAATCCCTGGCTTTGCAGGTCCGTCTTGCGAAGCTTGTAGGTGCCGGTGAGGTCCATCTCCGAAACCAGCCGCACAAAGGCCGGCGCCGCATAGCTGGCCAGGCGCTCCGTCGCAAAGCGGTAGAAACCCGCGCCGTCGAATGCCTGGCCCTCGCCCATCTGCAGGGCGGCCATGCCGACGCGCCCTTCGGCGCCGGGCAGCTTCACGCCATAGACGTTGACCATGTGCAGCCCATCGAAGCCGCTCAGAATCTCCTGCACCTCCTGGGTGGAAACGTTTTCCCCCTTCCAGCGATAGGTGTCCCCGATGCGGTCCACGAAGTAGTAGTGGCCCTGCGCATCCCTGCTCACCAGATCGCCGGTGCGGAAATAGGCATCCCCCGGCTTGAACACGTTGCGCAGGATCTTGCGCTCCGTCTCCTTGGCGTTCGCATAGCCGTGGAACGGCACGGTGCGGGTGTTTTCCGCCAGCAACTCTCCCGCTTCACCGGGCTGGCAGCGCTGGCAGTGCCCTTGCGCATCCCGGATGTAGTCGTCTGCCTCCACGTCGTAGCGCACCACCACGAGGTTGTCCGAGAACTTGAGCACACAGGTGCCGACCGATTCCGGCCGATCGTCCAGGTTGATGGTGATCGCGTTGCCCTCGGTGGAAGCGTAGAACTCGCGGATGTGCGCGATGCCAAAGCGCTCGCCGACCGCCGGCCAAATGTCCGGACGGAGGCCGTTGCCGAGAATGCGCGTCACCCGGTGTTGCCGCTCGGCGGGCGAAGGCGGCTGATTGACCAGGTAGCGCAACACTTCGCCGATATAGATGAACGCGGTGGCCCCCATGCCGGCCGCCTCGTCCCAGAAGCCGCTTGCCGAAAATCGCCGGCTCAAGGCCAGCGCGGCGCCCGAGACCATCGCGGAGCCGAAGGCGATCAGAATGCCGTTGCTGTGATAGAGGGGCAGCGCACAATAGACGACGTCGTCGGAGTTCAGCGCCAGGGCGTAGAATCCCATCGCCAACCCGGCGCCATGCAGGCGGTAGTGATTGATCCTGGCCGCCTTGGGCAGTCCGGTCGTTCCGGACGTGTAAATATACAAAACGAGGTCCTTGCTGCTCAGGGGCGGATGGTGCGGATTGGACTCGTCCGCCCGCGCCAGCATGTCGTTCAGGTCGCTCGTCCCCGCAGGCGGAGGGATACCGCCGCTCCAGCGCGTATCCACGAACAGGCCCGCCGTGGCCACGGATTCCAGTTCGGGCAGCACTGCCTGCAATGCCTCCAGGCATTCCGCCCCCACGATGAGCCGCGTGGCGCCGGAGATGTTGATGCAGTGGGCGAGGGCGGATCCTTTCAGGTTGGTATTCAGCAGCGCGGTGACGGCCCCCAGCTTGGCAAGGCCGATCACCGTCTCCAGAAATTCCGGGCGGTTTTCCATCAGCAGGCAAACCACCTCGCCCTTGCCCACCCCGAGGCCGTGAAAGAAGTTGGCCCGGCGGTTCGCGCGGCGGTTCATCGCGGCGAAGGAGATCGCCTCCTCCTCGAAGCGGCAGCAGAGCGCGTCGGGCCGGGACGCCGCCAGGGCTTCGGCGGTGCGGCCGAGCGTATCGCGCTGGAAGGCGACCAGGCGCAGGTACCTGTACAGGAAGCGGTAATAGCGTAGTTTTCCCATGGTGCGCTCTCCGCGGATGTGGCGCCGGTAGGTATGTTCCCCATACTCCAGGGCGTCAGGGCCGGTGCGTCCCGCTTCGCAGCATGGCGATGCAACCGGCCGCGCTCCGGTGACGCCTCGTGCCAGTATGCCGTGTTGCGGCGGCGAGGAAAACAGCGATCTCACCGGGCACGATGGATCGTAGCGCATGCCGCACGGAAGCGCTCCCTGCCGTGCGGCGTGTTGCCTGGCCTCAATATTTCATGAATCGTGAATTGTGGGGAATCAGCGCGCGACTCGCACGCGTTGCAGGGGCGGAGTCCCTGCCCCTGGCCAGCATCATGGCGAAGGGCGTTTGAATAATGCGGGCGGGTTATCGCGATCGCAAAGACCTAAATAGGTGGATAAATGAACGTACTCGCTGCATAACGCCTTCTCGTACCTTGCCGAATGAGTGTGCTCGACGAAAACCAGGGTAATGGGCACACGAAAGTGCGGATGAGGGGATAGCCAGTCATACGGCAAGCGAGTCGTGTCGAGCCTGGGAGCGTTTCGCTTCCTCCTCGGTCTCATAAATGTAAGGGGAGAGTCTGCGTATGGCCAGTTCCCTGCCCAGCTTCAGGCGCAGGAAGGCGCTCGTGGTATAGCGTGCCACGCTGAGATAGTAGGTATCATCGATATATTTCACCAAGTCCGCATATTCGTCCATTACATCCTCGTCAATCATAAACGAGTCGTAGTTCACGATGGAGTGCATCCTTCTGCCGACTGCCTTCATTCTGCTTTCCACCGCCTCCCGGATGTCCGCTATGTCCTTTTCGGTTCGCACGCGCAACCCGGCGAAATTGAGGAAGATCGTGTTGGTTTCCGTATTGTAGCTGATCCGGTCTTCCAGGCTCATGCTGAGCATCCTATCCTTCAAACCCATCGGTTCAGGCAGGAAAATTCGGTTATCCATCAGTACAGGGTCGTTGATGATGGGTTCGAATTGCATCCCGGTCAGGATATCCCGTTCGATGTTTATGCCTGGGGCGATTTCGATCAACTCCAGGCCATTTTTGCCGAGCCTGAACACGCATCTTTCCGTGACGAAGAGTACGGGCTGCTCGTTCTCCACAGCCAACTTTCCGCTGAAAGTGATCTGTTCGACGGCATTGAGGAATTTTATATGCTTGCCCTCCTGAAGGATGCGCAACTGGCCATCTTCTACGGTCGTTTTCAATCCGCCGGCACGGAACGTGCCTAAATAAACGACCTTGCGGCTGTTTTGGCTGATGTCGATAAATCCGCCGCAGCCGGTCACCCTGTCGCCGAACTTGCTCGCATTGACGTTGCCCTGCCGGTCGCATTGGGCCAGCCCGAGAAAGGCGATGTCCAGACCCCCACCATCAATGAAATCGAATGCGGACGTGTGGTCTATCAGGGCGCTCGTGTTCACCGCGGCCCCGAAGTCCAGCCCTCCCATGGGCACGCCGCCGATAATGCCGGGGTCCGCGGTGAGTGTGATATAGCGGTAGACCCGTTCCTCGCCGCACACCGAGGCGATGCACTCCGGCATGCCGATTCCCAGATTGATGACGCTGTTCGCGCGCAGTTCCATGGCACAGCGGCGAGATATCATCTTGCGCTCGTTCAGAGGCAATGGTTCGAGCGTGTGGACGGGAATCTTGATCTCGGCGGAAAAAGCCGGATTGTAATTCGTGCCATAGTTCTGCATGTGGTTTTCGGGTTCGGAAACCACAATACAATCCACCATAATTCCAGGGATCTTGACGTCCTTCGATTTCAGGGAACCAGTCTCTGCGAGGCGTTCCACCTGGCAGATAACATAACCCCCCGAGCTCTTTGCCGCCATGGCCAAAGAGAGGTCCTCCAGGAACAATGACTCCCGCTCCATGGTGATGTTACCGTCCATATCTGCCGTTGTCCCGCGGAGGAAGACGACGCTGATGGGAAACCCTTTGAAAAACAGCCATTCTTTCCCCGAAAATTCGACCAATTCCACGAGTTCCTCCGTAGTGGCCGAGTTGAGCTTTCCTCCTTGTTGTCGAGGATCGACGTAGGTCCCCAACCCAACCTTTGAGAGCGTTCCCGGCTTGCCAGCGGCGATTGCACGATAAAGCTGAAGAATGCAGCCTTCGGGGAGGTTGTAAGCCTCGATTTTGTTGTCGTTCACCAACTTCCCAATCGCTGGGGTCAGGCCGTAATAGCCCCCGATTACGCGCTTGAGCAGCCCTTCGTGCCCGATATGATTGAGCCCTTTTTCGCCGCCGTCTCCCTG
>JACZVE010000176.1 GCA_022572825.1 SAR324 cluster bacterium | reverse complement strand
AACAAGCCGGTGGCACTCTGTCCGCCGCAAGGATTCCCTGCGTTGCCGATTTGGCCCTCGAAGGTGATCAACTCCACCTTCGCCGCGTTCGGCACCGAGTTCATGAAGGGGGATGTTCCGCTGTACGGGGTTACCTTGCACCCATCGTGCTTGTGGTGCGCCAGTAAAACGGGAACATCGATCGCATTCAGATCCGTGTTGTAGACAGAGGAGCGACGAGAAGGCTTGAACACGGTGGAGGTCAATACGATCCCATCGGGACCTCCTTCATGCAGCCGGGCGGCAGCATTGGCCGCCGAGACAGTTCCGCGGCTTGTGCCGACCAGCCATACCGGAACGTCCTTCTTTTGCCGCAAGTAGGCGATGACGCCCTTGATGTCCAGGGCATGGGCCAGACTGGTGCGAAAATTGTGCAGCGTTCGACGATCGGAAGGCGTATCGACGACGGCCACCATCATACCTTCCCGCGCGAAATAATCCCGGCTCCTGACCAGGAAATTGCCGCCCAATTTGTGGATCGTGCCGTAATCGTCAATGGCGAGACGTCCGTGACCGCCGGCAAACAGGACTACACTGGCCTGGATGCGTTCGGGGACGATCAACAGAAAGCCCTGAGTGGCGCCCACTCGCCGCGATACCTTGACCAGATATTCGTTACCGGAGAGCTTTTTCTCAACAACCGGGCCAGTGATTTCTTCGACCGCGTATCCGAGATAAGCTCCCAGGATCAAGGTCGCGGCGCAAAGGATCACGCGTGTTGCAGACATTATTCCCGCTTCCCTTTGGTCCGGCGCCGCATACGACTCGTGAACGGGACAGCCGAAACGTACCGCATTCGCCACCCTGCCAGAACCTGCCTTCCCACCGAAGAGTTATAAACGCGCCATCGATACCGCCATTCTGAGCACGATTACCAGCCTGGCCCATAGAGCGGTTTGTGCACCGGTTTCCGGGCACGTTGTCCTAAGTGAAGTTTCATGCAGGAACGTCGGGCCGCGCGGGTTGAGGGTAAAGTACAGGTCAGCCTTGCCGGATACAACGGCTTCCAAACGGCTGAAGTGTCGGCACGGCGGAGTGGGTTTGGGCGCCGCCTCCGGTGGATTCGCCCTCCGATGCGGCCCAGCCGTGTACGGAGGGGCTTTTCCTAGGTGGGGCGACCGGCAGTCGCTGACCCGTTCGTTCGGCGTGCATCCTGCCGGTGGGTTTTTCCTAATAAGTGAACATACGTATTCCTATATTTGGTTCCGTTTGCTACGGTACCGGCATGGCATGGCGCGTGTTCGAGCTGATGGAAAATGAGCGTGCGGTCTATATCGGCATGACGCGGCACGACCTGGACGCGACGCTCAGGATGCTGAACCGGCGGGGGTATCGCTACGATTCGCTGCTGGCCGTGCAGCCGAGCGCCTGGCTGGGATACGAGTCGGCTGTGCGGGCGGTGCTGGAGCGGTTGCACACGCACGCGACGCGGGGCGCCTGGCCGCGCTACAACAACCGGGAGACCTACGAGCGCTACGCCCACGATTACGGCCTGCATCCCTGGCTGTGAGACCCTCGGCGCACCGACGGGTTTCCCTCGCTCAATGGTGTGCTATCGTTACCAGGCAACGTCGCGACCACCATGCGCAGTCGGATAGAGGAGAAATGCAGGACATGGAAAATCCAGCCATTCAGGTTCGCCCGCTGACGCCCAACATCGGTGCGGAAATTCACGGGGTCGATCTTTCCAAGCCGCTCGACGGGCAGACCTTCGAGGAGATTCACGGCGCTTTTCTCGAACACCAGGTCATCTTCTTCCGCGATCAGAAGATCACCCTAGAGCAGCACATCGCCTTCGGCCGGTTGTTCGGTGAGCTGCACATTCACCCGGCGGCGCCGTCTCCGGAGGGGTACCCGGAAATTCTCGTCGTCCATGCCGACGAGGATTCCAAACGCATTACCGGCGAGGCATGGCACTCCGACGTCTCCTGCGCTGAGGAGCCTCCCTTGGGAAGCATCCTGTACATGCACCAGGTGCCGCCTTCGGGTGGCGATACCATGTTCGCCAGCATGTACGCGGCCTACGAGGCGCTTTCCGATGCCATGCAGCGATTCCTTTCCGGGCTGACAGCCATCCACGATGGCGAGCACGTGTACCGTGGGCGATACAGGGACGAGGGGGTTGACGACACCGGCAAAACCTATCCCAGCGCGGAGCATCCGGTGGTGCGCACGCACCCGGAGACGGGCCGCAAGGCCCTCTACGTCAATTCCACGTTTACCAAGCGCATTGTGGACATGAAGCGCAAGGAAAGCGCCGCGCTGCTTGGGTTCCTGTACGAGCACATCGCATCGCCGGAATTCCAATGCCGCTTCAATTGGCGGCAAAACTCCATCGCATTCTGGGATAACCGCTGCGCCCAGCACTACGCCATCTGGGACTACTACCCAAACGTGCGCCACGCCCTGCGGGTAACCGTGAAGGGCGATCGGCCATTCTAGCCCGAATACCTACCGACAAATGATTTTCGTGGGAACAAGTCCCATTGGCGCTAACTTAAAATGCAACCGCAGATGAACGCCGATGCACACCGATTAGATCGCATCACGGAAAAGATCATTGGATGTGCATACCAGGTAGCGAACATTCTTGGTTCGGGATTTCTCGAAAAAGTGTACGAAAATGCGCTAGCGATCGAACTGACCAATGCGAGGCTCGCTGTCGCGCAACAAAAATCGATCAACGTCATTTACGCCGGGCAGATCGTAGGTGACTACGTCGCGGACCTTCTTGTTGAAGGTTCGGTCCTTGTTGAACTGAAAGCCACGAGAGCACTTGATGACATTCACATGGCCCAATGCCTGAATTACCTCAAAGCCACCGGGCTAAAAGTGTGCTTGCTTATGAATTTCGGACAGCCAAGAATTGAAGTTAAGCGTATTGTGAACGGCTTTTCAGATCAGTGTTCATCTGCGTTCATCGGCGGTTATGTAAAGAATCCGACGTAAGTTAGCGTCAATTGGAACAAGTCCCCCCGAACCCTCCCCCCTTTGAACCGTATAGACCGCCGGAGGCGGGTTTCATTTGCCTCCGCCGAAACGGTGTCCGTGGTGGGAAATTCCCAATTCAAGACACTCCCGATTACCCCTTGACGCCGCCCACGGTGATGCCGCGGACGAAGTAGCGCTGCAGAGCGAAGAAGACCAGCAGCGGAACAGACATCGCGACGAAGGAGCCGGCCGCCAGCAGGTGCCATTCCGAGCCGAACTGGCCCAGCAGGCTCTGGATGGCCGCCGTGAGGGGATATTTGTCGCGGATCTGCAAAAAGATCAGCGCGTTCATCAGATCGTTCCACACCCATACGAACTGGAATATCGCCAGCGAAGCGAGGGCGGGCAGGGAAAGCGGCAGCACGATGCGGGAGAAGATCATCAGCTCGGAAGCCCCGTCCACGCGGGCCGATTCGATAAACGCCCCGGGCAGCTCGGCGATGAAGTTGCGCAGCAAGAATACCGCGAAGGGCAACCCGAAGGCGGTGTGCACCAGCCAAATCCCGGCGAAGGTTCCCGTCAGTCCGAAGGTGTTGAACAGGCGCAGCACCGGCACCCACGTCAACTGCAGGGGCACGACCAGCAGAGCCATTACGCCCAGGTATATGAAATCGCGGCCGCGGAACCGCATCCAGGCGAGGGCGTAGCCGGCCAGCGCGCCCACCGCGATGGGGAACAGTGTCGAGGGAACGGTGATGATCAGGCTGTTGAGGAAATTGTTGGCAAACCCTCTCGCCGAGAGCACTTCGCCGTAGTTGGCCAAGGTGTATCTCCATTCCACCAGGGCGTTCCACCAGCCCGAGGCGGCGATGTCGGAGGGAGAGCGCCAGGAGGTGACGAACAGGCCCAGGGAGGGCACCAGCCACACAAGGCCCAGCAGGACAAGGATGCCGTGAGCGAGCACTCGCCCGGCGATCCGGGCCGGGCTGCGGAGAGGGTATGCAGCAGCGGTGCGCATGGGCTTATCGCTCCTCCACTCTGATGCGATGGATTTGAATGAGGATGACGGGGATCAGCAGGAGCAACATCAGGATCGCGATGGCGCTGCCGTAGCCGGCTCTGGAGTTATTGAACACCTCCCAGTAGACGGAGAACCCGATGATCCGGCTGGCTCCGCGGGGCCCGCCCGCGGTCATCACAAGCACCAAGTCGAGCATCTTGAGCGCGTTGATAAGCATCGCAATGACGATGAAGGTGACCGGGCGGGCCAGCATGGGCAGCGAGATGCGCCAGAAGGTCTGCCAGGGGCCTGCTCCGTCCACCCTGGCCGCTTCCAGTACCTCCTGATTGAGGGATTTGTAGGCGGCGGAAAAGACCGTCATGGCCAGCCCACACCAGATCCAGACGGCCGCGGCGATGATCGCGAAGTTCACGACGGATCCCCGGCCCAGCCAGGGAACCGGTTCGAAGCCCGGTATGAGGCTGGTCAGCGCGGCATTGGCGGCGCCGATGGTGGGATCGGGACTATAGACGAAGCGGAATATGACCGAAGCGGCCGTGGCCGAAATTACCATCGGCAGGAAGATGATGGCCTTCACGGTCTTCTCGTAACGCACCCCGTCGGCCAGCACCGCGATCAGCATCCCCAACGTCGTGGTGAGGGCGGGAAACAGCACCAGCCACAGCACCGTGTTGACCAGGGCACCGGAAGGCGGCCAGCGATCCAGCCGTAGGAAAAGCCGGTCCCCCGTCAGCAGCCGGGTGTAATTTTCCAGCCCCACGTACTCCGTGGGCACCAGGCCGGTTCCCCCGTGCAGGCTCCACCACATCGTCTGCAGGGTGGGCCACACGAAGAACGCCAGCAGCAGGAACAGTGCAGGAGACAAAAACAGCCAGGGGGTGCGCCTATTGCCGCCGGGAGCCATGGCCCGTCCCATGATCCGTACTATGAGCCGTTGAAGCCTCGGCCGCCGCAAGGCTGGCCCGTTGGGCACCTATGGGGAAACGCCTCAGTAGGAGCGGGCCGCGACCTTTTCCAGGTTCTCCAGGATGGAGCGCAAATCATCCGGGCTTTCCACGAATTCCTGCAGGGCGGTGAACAGCGCGTCCCTGCCGAGCGCGCTGGGCGCGAGGTCGGAGCCGTCGAACACGAACGCTTCGGCCTGGGTCAGTTGGGCCGCTTCCAGCCGGATCAGGGGGGAATAGACCTCCAGGGGCACCTGTTTGTTCGGCGAAACCACGGCTCCCTTTTTCGCCGTGGCCCAGATGGTGTTGGCCTCCTTGCCCGCCATGAATCTCATGAAAGCTCTGATTTCAGGCGTATCCCTGAAGACGATGGCCAGGTCGCCGCCGACGACGACCGGCTTGCCCCAGGTGGGATTGATGGCGGGGAAGGGGAAAAACGCATAGTCCCTGCCTCCGACCAGCTTGGGGAAGTTCTGCCTGGCAAAGGCGCTCATGAAGCCGCCTTCATAATACATTTCCGCGGCGGCGTTGGGGCGCAGCACGCTGTTGAACGCGTCGATAAAACCCGTGGAGAGGGTACCCTCCGCGCCGCCGGCCAGCTTGATCTCCGGGTGTACGATCTCGCGAAAGCGCTGCATGGCTTCCACCACGGTGGGGTCGGTCCACTTAACCTGATGAGTGGCGAAGAGTTTCTGATACATCTCCGGGCCGGCCACGCGGACGTAAATGTTCTCGAACCAATCGGTGAGAGGCCAGCCGTCCTTTCCGCCGATAGCGAAGGGCGTCTTCCCGCGCTGGAGATAGGCCTCGGAGATGGCCAGCAGTTCCCTCCAGGTATCGGGGGGCTCCACCCCCAGGGTCTTGAAGGAGGGCGGCTTGTACCAAATGGTGCTCTTCGAGTTGGCTTTGACGATCAGAGCGTAAAATCGACCGTCGATCGTACCGAGTCGGATGAAACCGGGCCCGTAATTGGCCTTCAGAACCTCGGCCGGCAGGATGGGGTCGGAGCCCCCCGCGTTGAGGGGCACGATGGCCCTTTCGCGCGCCAGTTCTACGATGACGCCGAACTGTGGAATGATCGCCACGTCGGGGGAATTGCCCCCCGCGATCCTTGTTTTCAAGACAATATGCACATCGCGGTTGCCTTCATAGGCATGGGGAATGCCGGTTTTCGCGGTGAAGGCGTCCAGCACCTCGCGAAATCCCGCCTCCTCGGCACCGCCCCATGTGGCCATGATGGTGACGGTTTCCGCCGCATGGAGCCCGCCATAAAGCAACAGCAGCCACGGCAGGCTCAGGGCCGCAATCGCACGAACGACCCTTCGCAGTGATGTATTCATGGCTATTTTCCTCAACCTGCGGCGATTCCGGCGGTAGCGCGGCCGGCCTTGCAGCGTCCTGGATATAACGGGTTGCGCGGTATATCGTGTTGTACCTCATGATAGGGATAGATACCGCGCCGATGCAAGATTGGATAACCTTCGCATTCAGCGTCATTTTGCTGCTACCTAGTGGAGGTGTTTCGCGTCGAATATACTGCGCGTACGGTACTGGGCGTATCCATGAAATCCCCGCCGCGGTGGTGCACACTCTGCTAATGCGACCTCGCAGGATGGCCGCCGGAATTCACGCCTTCGCCCACGCATTTTCGTGGCCCCTTGCGCGGGAAATGGGCAGAGGATCGAAAGGAGCAACGATGATGCAAAAACGCGGGCGCCGGGCCTTGGCCTGTTCTCCGGCCACGGCGGTCCTGGCCGCGGCGGTATTGCTCGCGGCGGTCTGGATCGTGGCCGCCGGGAACGCGGCGCTGGCGCAGTCGCCGCCCTTCGAGCGCGTCGCCTC
>JACZVE010000175.1 GCA_022572825.1 SAR324 cluster bacterium | reverse complement strand
AGCGGTCCGCGCGGTCAGATCACCAAGGAGGACGTGGCAGGCTTTGTTCAGCGCGCCGCCTCCCCTCAGCCCGCGCCGGGCCGGCAGGCGCCGGAGGTCCTGCCCGTGGCCCAGGCAAGGCGGGCGCGCGAAGTGCCGGTCGCGCCCGCGGGTCCGCCACGGCCGCCGGAAGCGCGCGAAGAGCGCGTGAAGATGTCGCGCCTGCGGCAACGCATCGCGGAGCGGCTGGTGCAGGCGCAGCAGACGGCGGCCATCCTGACCACCTTCAACGAGGTGGACATGAGCGCCGTGATGGCGCTGCGGGCCAAGTACAAGGAATCGTTCCAGAAAAAATACGGCATGGCGCTGGGCTTCATGTCCTTTTTCACCAAGTCCTGCGTTGAGGCGCTGAAGGCCTTTCCCGCCGTGAACGCCGAGCTTTCCGGCGATGAGATCGTCTATAAGTATTACTACGACGTCGGCGTGGCCGTGGCGACGGAGCGGGGCCTGGTGGTACCTGTCGTGCGGGACGCGGACAGCAAGAGCTTCATCGCAATCGAGCTGGAAATCTCCGAGTTGGCCCGCAAGGCCCGCGAGAACAAGCTGAGCCTGGATGAGCTGACCGGCGGTACGTTCACCATCAGCAACGGCGGAATCTACGGATCGATGCTGTCGACGCCCATTCTCAATCCGCCGCAGGTGGGCATACTGGGCATGCACAACATCGTCAAGCGCGCGATGGTGGTCGGGGACGAGGTAACCGTGCGCCCGATGATGTACCTGGCGCTCTCCTACGACCATCGCCTCATCGACGGACGGGAAGCGGTACAGTTCCTCGTGCGCGTGAAGGAATCCATCGAAGATCCCGCCCGCATTCTGCTGGAGGTCTGACGTGCTGCGCTCACGCTCTGCGCCGTCCCTCCCGTAGCGTCCACGGGCATCCCGGAATCTCCGAACGGAGCGAGAGAATATGGCCCAATCCGCGCAGTTCGACCTGGTGGTGATCGGGGCCGGGCCCGGCGGTTACGTCGCGGCCATTCGTGCCGCGCAGTTGGGCATGAAGGTGGCCTGCATCGAAAAGTGGGACAGCATGGGGGGCACCTGTCTCAATATCGGCTGTATTCCCAGCAAGGCGCTGCTGGAATCCAGCGAGCTGTACCATCAGGCCAAGGAGAAATTGGGCAGCCACGGCGTCAAGGTCGCTGGGGTGAAACTGGACCTGGCGACGATGATGGCGCGCAAGGAGAAAGTGGTGGGCGAACTGACCCGCGGCGTGGCGGGCCTGCTGAAGAAGAACAAGGTCGCCCAGTATCACGGCACGGCGCGCATCGCCTCGCCCACGCAGGTGGAGGTGAGCGCGGGCGGCAAGGGTGCGAAGCCGGAAGCCCTCGTCGCAAAGAACATCCTCATCGCGACGGGCAGCGACGCCATCGAGCTGCCGGGTGCCCCGTTCGACGGTACGCGGATCATCAGCTCCACCGAGGCGCTGGAGCTGACGCGCGTACCCAGGCACCTGATCGTCATCGGCGGCGGTGTCATCGGGCTGGAAATGGGGTCGGTCTGGCTGCGCCTGGGGGCCCAGGTGACGGTGATCGAGATGCTGCCCAAGCTTCTCGGCCCGCTGGACAAGCAGATCAGCACCCTGGCTCAGCGCTTATTCACCAAGCAGGGGTTCACCTTTCACCTGGATACGCGGGTCACCGGCGTGGAGAAAAACGGCGGGCAGGTGAGCGTGACGGCGGAGCGGGCCGACGGAGAACCGCTCACGCTGCAGGGCGACGTGCTGCTGGTAGCGGTGGGGCGGCGGCCCTTCGCGGACGGCCTGGGCGCAGGAGAGGTGGGGGTCGAGCTGGACGCACAGGGCCGCATCGTGGTGGACAGCCATTTTCGCACGGCCGTGCCCTCCATCTACGCCATCGGCGACGTGACCGCCGGGCCGATGCTGGCCCACAAGGCGATGGAGGAGGCGTCCGCCTGCGTGGAGCACCTGGCCGGCCAGATCGGGCACGTCACCTACGAGGCCATTCCCTGGATCGTGTACACGTGGCCGGAAATCGCCTGGGTGGGATTCGGCGAGGAGGAGCTCAAGGAGCAGGGGAAGGAGTACAGGGCCGGGACATATCCGTTCACGGCAACCCCCCGCGCCAAGACCATGGGCGAGACGGACGGGCTGGTGAAGATCCTGGCCGATGCGGGCAGCGACCGGCTGTTGGGAATGCTGGTGATCGGCCCGCGCGCCTCGGAAGTCATTGCCGAGGGGGCCATCGCCATGGAGTTCGGCGCCAGCGCGGAGGACCTGGCTCGTTCGGTCCATGCCCACCCCACGCTCTCCGAGGCGGTCAAGGAGGCCGCACTGGGCGTGGACGGCCGGGCCATCCATATTTAGCGTTGCATTGGGCGCCGCCGACGCACGATTACCATCGGCTTTAGCGTAGGCGTGGCCTGGATTAACCGCCAGGCGAGCGGTGCGGGCGGCTGTCTTCGTCCGTGTGCAGCCATAGCCGCGGCATTCCCGCCAGCAATGCCGCGTGGCTTTGCAGCTGCTCGGCTTGCTGCTGCCAGGCCTGATACCGCGCGATGAGATCGGCCAGGGGCACGCCCAGCGGAATGGGATCCGCCTCGCCGGCGGCGGCGCGGCGCAGGTATTCCAGGCCCCGGCCGAGCAGGCGGCGGCGGCCCCGCGGCATCCCGCTGGAGCCCTTCAGCAGCGCCGCGGCGAGCATGATCAGCCCCTTGAGCAGATGGTTCCGCGCGGTGCCCCGGGGAGAGCGCCGCCAGAGGTCTTCCCAGATTTCGTGAGCCTCCCACCAGTAGCCGCCGTTGAACAGATCCACGCCGTAGCGAAAGGGCAGGCCGGCGGCCTCGTCCGATTCCGCCTTGGGATGCCCGCGGCAGGGAGGGGCGAAGGACGGCAGCGCGGGCCGCGATTGCCCGGCGCCCGGCTTGAACGGTCTGCCCGGCAGCGGCAACCCTGGCGCGTAGCGGGGCGGGTCGACGGCCATGAAGGATGGCGCGGCGGATCAATACTTGGTGGTGAAAAACGTGGTCAGCTCGTTACGGATCTGAAATTCCTTCATCTGGTCGAAGGCGAACAGGAACGGCAACGTATAGTGCAACAGCTCGTGATAATACTGTTCCGGGTCCCCAATTTCGCGCTTGCGGATCTCCAGCAGGTAGGTGCCTTTGCGGGTGAATGGCTTGATGTAGGGCACCATGCGAATCGGATCGGAGCTTACCTCCGGCAGGTGGGAGAGGCCCAGGCCAAAGAGCAGATACTGCTCCTGGTTGTCCTCGGACTGGAAGAAGGCGTAGCGCTGACCCCGCAGCATGCCGAAGGCCCGCACGACGGCAAGCACCCAATCGTTGAAGGCGGATTTTGCCGCAACGTTGGCGCCTTTCCAGAACTCTTGATCCTTGA
This sequence comes from SAR324 cluster bacterium, assembly GCA_022572825.1. Lineage (GTDB taxonomy): Bacteria > SAR324 > SAR324 > SAR324 > JACQKK01 > JACZVE01. The sequence goes on along the minus strand of JACZVE010000175.1, from coordinate 3,399 downwards.
ATTCCCCCTCCAGCGTATCGTGTATGCCCAATTGTGACGTCATGTCCGTTTCCAGCATCTTGATCTTCGTCTTCAGCAGCCGCGTCATCTGATGGCGTTGATGCTCGCGGATCAGGCGCTGCACCTCGCCCGGATCGAGATCGGCGATCTCACTTTCGGACAGATTGGCGAATCGTTTCAGCCAGTCTTTCAGAAAGCGGCTCTTCAGATCCTCATACAGCGCGAAGGCGGGAGTCTCCCGTGTCCGATCCTCCATCTTTTTGACGGACGCCGTACGCACGTCGGAATCCTTCAATTTGCCGGCCAATCCTTTCAGCGTGGCGCTCAGCTTGTGCAGTTCCCTTTCCGCTTCCGGGTAGTAAGCGATGAGGTTGACCACGTGGGCGTGGGTGTTGCTGATCTTTTTGTCCAGCACGCCCCGGTAATCCCTTTCGCTGAAGCTGCGGCGCTCCCGCTTGAGGAAGCTGCGCAGACTCAGCGTCTCGCCTTCGGCGTTCTGGACGTCCGTGAGCTCCTTCAGGCGGCCCAGCACCGCATTCTCGTCGCCGCCGCCGGTAAAGATCTGCGTGAGCTTGTCGCGCAGCACCTCCGAAGCGTCGTCCAACCCCGGTTGGGCAGCGATTTCGTTGAGTACCTCCAGGCGCCAGCGAACTTCCTCCATGATGGTCTCGGACTTGAACTGGGCCTCGACCTCCGTCAGGAAACGGACGTCATTGAAGTCCTCGCCTGCGCCTCTTTCGCTCTTGTAGACGCGAGCTACATCATGTCTGGTAGTCGCCATTGCTCGACCCTCATCCCTTGATGGTATCCCTCGACCTGCCTGCCATGTATTTGCCTCGGTCCACGGCTTTACGCACGGGATTTCCTTGACCCGCCGCGGGGAGCTACGCTGCCCCTTGACGCCCGGACATCCCCGCGTGTCTCCTGCCCAGCCGCGGGATCGGCGGTGCGCAAGCCGCGCCCAGCGTCGCTTTTGTTCTCGCTGGCAGCCATCTGTATGTATCGCCTAAATGGCTTGTGATTTAAAGCCTGCGGCGGATCAGGGGCGCACCGCTTGCGAGCCGCGGGGGCGCGGCCACCCACGCCATGCCCCGATCAGTCCTGGGACAGGCTGTCCACGAGCTTGGACAGCGTAGAACGGGCATCCCCAAACAGCATCATCGTGTTGTCCCTATAAAACAGCATGTTCTCGATTCCCGCAAAGCCCGGATTCATGCTGCGCTTCAATACCATGACCGTGCGCGCCTGCTCTGCGTTCAGTACCGGCATGCCGTAGATAGGACTGCTGGCATCCTCGTGGGCGGCGGGATTGACCACGTCGTTGGCGCCGATCACCAGTGCCACGTCGGTCATTTTGAAATCCTTGTTGATCTCATCCATGTCCTTGAGCAGGTCGTAGGAGACGTTGGCCTCGGCCAGCAACACGTTCATGTGCCCCGGCATGCGCCCCGCCACCGGGTGGATGGCATACTTGACATCCAGACCGCGCTGCTCCAGCGCATCCCCCAATTCGCGCACCTGGTGCTGTGCCCGGGCGGCCGCCATTCCGTAGCCGGGGACGAAGATCACCGAATCGGAATTCTCCAACACCGTGACGGCGTCTTCAATGGTGTAGGGCTTGACCGCGCCCCCACCGGGTATCTCCGCCACACCTGCCGCGGGCGCGCCGGATTCCGTAAGACCGAATCCGCCGAACAGCACGTTCCAGATGGAGCGGTTCATGGCCTTGCACATCTCGTTGGTGAGGAACAGGCCCGAGGCGCCCACCAGCGCGCCGGTGATGATGAGCACGTTGTTGGTCAGCACGAAGCCGGTGAAGGAAACGGCGACTCCCGAGTACGAGTTCAGCAGCGCAATCACAACCGGCATGTCCGCGCCGCCGATGGGTATCACAACCAGGACGCCTAAAACGAGCGCCAGAGCGGCCACGGCGGCGAACAGCCGCAGCTGCTCCGCGTCCAGTACCACCAGCACGCCGCAGATCACGGCCGCGACGAGGAACACCAGGTTGAGTGGGTGCTGCAGTGGGAAGGCCACCGGTTTACCGGAAATCAGCTCCTGCAGCTTGGCGAAGGCGACCAGGCTGCCCGTCAACGTTACCGCGCCCACGAACAGGGACAGCATGATCACCGTCGTCAGGAAGTAATCGAGCGCGCCCGGCTGGCGCAGGAATTCCGATACGGCCACCAGCGCCGAGGCGGCTCCTCCCAGGCCGTTGTATAGCGCGACCATCTGGGGCATGGCGGTCATCTTCACCAGTTGCGAGGCCAAGATACCGATCGCGGCACCGACGGCCACCCCCAGCGCGATCCAGCGAAAGTCCGCGATGCGCCCGCTGGCCAGCGTGATGCCCACCGCCAGCAGCATGGCCAGCGCGGAGAGAAAGTTACCGCGCGGAGCGGTTTCCGGGGAGGTGAGCATCCTGATGCCCACGATGAACAAGACGGCGGCGAACAGATAGACGGCGTCCTGGTAAGTGGGATCGAGCAGGAAATTTCTCATCGCAAAGGTCCGTTCACTTCCTGCGGAACATGCGCAGCATACGGTTGGTAACCAAATAGCCGCCCACGACGTTGACCGTACCGCAAATGACCGCGGCAACCCCCAACCCTATGGCCAGGGCGCCCTCGCCCTTCCCCGCGGCCACTACCGCCCCCACCAGCGATATACCGGATATGGCGTTGGTACCCGACATGAGGGGCGTGTGCAGCATTGGGGGCACTTTGGAGATGATCTCGAACCCCACGAACATGGCGAGTACAAGTACGTAAAATCCCATCAGGTACACGGATACCATAAACGACTCTCCCGGCTACAAACCCGGCGTGTCCATCGCTCCCCACTGCGGGACCGGCCGGCCTCCGCGGCTACCCGGACTGCAGCGCGGGATGCACGATTTTCCCGCCGTGGGTGGCTACCACGCCGGCGGTGATGGCGTCTTCAAAGTTCAGGTTGAGCTGCCCATCTTCGCCCAGCAGGTGGAAGACCAGGTTACTGACGTTTTTGGAATACATCTGGCTGGCGTGCACGGGCATGAGCGCGGGCAGATTGATCTTACCGATAATCGTTACTCCGTGCTTGACAACGGTGCGATCGTACTCGGTGAGCTCGCAGTTGCCCCCTCCTTCCGCAGCCAAATCCACGATGATCGACCCGGGTTTGAGTTCCTTCAGCATTGCCTCGGTGATCAGAATCGGCGCCCGCTTGCCGGGTATCGCGGCGGTGGTGATGATGATGTCGGTTCGGGGCAGCCGCCCGGCGATCAGCTCCAGTTCCCGGCGCTGGTGCTCCTCGCTCAACCCCTTGGCATAGCCTCCCTCGTCCTGGGCCTCCTCGTGGGAAACGTCCAGGTCGATGAACCACGCTCCCAGCCTTTCTACCTCCCCCTTGACCACTGTG
>JACZVE010000174.1 GCA_022572825.1 SAR324 cluster bacterium | reverse complement strand
GGTCCCGCCCCCTCTGGAAGCTTGGCGGTGGTTTATGGACTCCCATCCCAATTGATCTGAATAATTGTGTATGGTTGTAGGGGGGTGCCGATGGCGGTCAATAGGGCTGTACGCGCTGACCACTGGCCTGCCAATGACCGGCGGCGCTGCTTGCCGATAGATGCTGCCTACCGCCATGCCAGCCACGCTGCGTCCCGAGAATCTTACCTGCCGTTGCGCCGACTCCGACATCAGCCAGGTCTCGCCGCAAGCCACCCCGCCCCTGCTGCCCGGCCAGAATCGGGCCACGCAAGCGGTTGAATTTGGCCTCTCCCTGAAGCGGCGCTATTTCAACATCACCGTCGCCGGCCCCTCGCGAAGCGGCAAGACTCAACGACGGTGGAGCAACTGGCACAACAGCTGGCGCAAAAGGAGCCCCCGGGCAAGGATGTGTGCGACACCCCGAATTTTCAGATGCCGAACCGACCGGGGGTGATGTATCTACGGAGTGGGGGCCCCTCCCGGCGCCAGGGCCAGATCCGACCGCTCCGCCGGGTGACGTGCCACGAGGCGCTCCAGGGCAGCCAGACGCTCGAGCAGGGTGGGGTGGGAGTAGTGGTAACGGCTGTACCAGGGGTGCGGCGCCAGGTTCGACAGGTTTTGATCGTTCAAGCGGATCAGGGCCGATTTCAGCGCTTTGGGCAGGCCCAGCAGGCGCACCGAGTAGGCGTCCGCCTCGTACTCGTTGCGCCGCGAATACCACGCGGCCAGCGGCGCCAGGAAGAACGTGAAGGCCCCACCGCCCAGCGTCAGCAGGGCCAGCGCGGCATGGTAGCTGGGCGCGGCGAAGCCGAACGCCTGGAATAGCGGGGGCCAGTGCAACAGCAGGCTCAGCAAGTACAGCGTCAGCAGCAGCCCCGCCATATGGATCGCCAGGGATTTGTGAACGTGACGGGCCCGGTAATGGCCGATCTCGTGTGCCAGCACGGCCAACGCCTCGTCCACGCTAACCTTTTCCAGCAGGGTATCGAACAACACGATGCGCGGGCGGAAAAACCCCGTGAAGTAGGCATTGGAATGCCCGGAGCGGCGCGAGGCATCCATCAGATACAGGCCGCGCATGCGAAAGCCGGCCTTGCGGGCCAATGCTTCCACCCGCTCCCTCATTTCGCCCGCGGGCAGCGGCGTGAAGCGGTTGAAGAGCGGGGCGATCAGCGTCGGGTAGAGCCAAACCATGACCAGCTGAAATGCCGTGACGAAGGCGAACAGCCATAGCCACCACCACGCGCCCGTATGGGCCATGAAGGCGTGAACGCCGTAGAGGAACGGCAAACCCAGCGCCGCGGCGATGCAAAGCCCTTTCAGCCGGTCCCGCAGCCACATGCGCCACGTCATGCGGTTGAAGCCGAAGCGGGTCTCGATGGCGAAGGTGGCATACAGCCGGAAGGGCAGGCTAACGACCCCGAGCAGGGCGCCCAGTGCCACGAGATACGCCACGAACAGGTTTGCTCCCGCCAGCCCGGCCGCACCCAGCCTGGCATCCAGCCAGGGCAACAGCCCGGAGAACAACACCGCCAACGTCACCACTGCCCCGACCGTGCCCCGCAGCAGCGCGAAGCGCCCCTTGGCGAGGGTGTACGCCTGGCTGCGGCGCGCGGTTTCGGGCGCGAGCCAACCGGCCAGGCCAGGCGGCACGCGGCCGCCATGGGCGGCCACTTGGCGCAGGTTGAGCACGGTCAGACCCGCTTCCACCAGGTAATGCAGCAGGAAGAAGGCGAGAAATACGGAAAGAATCCAGAGGGTCATATCATCCTTCGCGAAGGTAATTGGGAAAGCGTCTTTCCACCGCGTCGTTTCGATGCGATCCCGCTCAGGTTTGCTTGCGGCTCAGCTCGATGCCGTTGCCGATGGGCACCATCACGGACTGGTAGCCGGGCGTGCCGCGCACCCGCTGCTGGTATGCCCGTGTGTGTTGGGATGCGGGATAGACCATGTTGTCCGCGGCGATCAGTGCGCCCGCCGCGAGTTTCGGATGGAACCCCTCGAAGCAGGGGATGTAGTCCGCCTTCCGGGTATCCAGCAGGACAAAGTCCCACGGTCCCGCCAGACGATCGATGCTTTCCGCGGCGTCTCCGGTCATCAGCTCCACCCGATCCAGCAGGCCCGCCTCGGCCAGGTTTTCGCGGGCCTGGGTGTGCTTGCCCGGATTGATGTCCAGCGTGATCACCCGTCCATGAGTGACGCGCGCGGCATCGGCCAGCCATAGAGTGGAGTAGCCCACCGACGTGCCGATCTCCAGCAGGTTTTTCGCGCCGGCTGCCTTGATCAGCAAATTGAGAAAGCGCCCCGCCTCCTCGCCGATGGCCAGCATCATTTCGCCGCGGCGGGCCGCGAACGCCTCTGCGGGCAGGGATTCGCGCAACTGATCCTCTCGCGCCATCCGCGAATGGAGCCGATTGAGCACGTTTTGTAAGGCAGGGGGCATGCCGCTCAAATTCCGTGCTGGCGACCGGCGCCGCTTCCGCGCCGTGCGCCGGCCCCTCCATGCTTCCGTTCAGGCGCGCGGGAAGCGAGTCGAAGCGATGCGGTGGAACCTCACTGGCCGCTCTGCTCGTGGGGCGAGCGGTGCGCAAGGCGCTCTCCGCCACTTTGCCTTCTGCGGCGGCGCCACAAGGCGATCCGCAGTGCGAGCAGCGGCGCCCCGATGCCGACAATTGCCCAGAAGGGCCAGCGCACCAGCAGGTGGAGGGGGTCCGTGGGCCAGGGCTCGCGCACCAATGCGGCGAACAGCACCAACGCCACGAACGCCAGAACCCCGACCATTCCCAGCCGCCGCGTGAGATCGTTCCCTGACATACTCATGATGCACCTTCATCCGGTGGAGCAATTGCCTCCCATTCCATACCCAAATAATTCTATACCGAAATACACCTCGCCGCACGCGCAAGACGCCTTCGACTCGAGTCCTTGCAGGCGCGCGGGCAACCGACGGAGCATGCAGCAATGCGGCCGCCGCGGGCGAGGCGGGCACGCACCGGACGGCACGGCGTTCCCATTCTAGCCGGCCCAGGAGAGGTCCGGCCGGCGCTGGTGCCATTGCGTCGCCTGTTCGTACGCGTAGGCGACACGCAGCGCCACGTCCTCGCAGAAAGGCTTGGCGTAGATCATCAGCCCGATGGGCAGGCCCTGGCTTTCGAACCCGCAGGGCACGGTGACCGCGCAGAGGTTGAGCAGATTGCCCACCGCCGTGTTGCGCAGGTACATGCCGTTGTGGTCGCGGTAGGTCTCTATGCTGGCATCGATCACCTCCAGGGGGCGGGGCGGAAGCTGGCAGGTGGGCACGATGAGGGCCTCCACGTCGGCCAGAGTGTGCAGCACCGAACGGCGCAGCTCCGCCCACCTGCGCAACAGCGCGTAATAGTCGGTGGCCAGAAGTTTCCTGCCGCCGATCATCCGGTAAGCCACCACCGGATCCAACTCGTCGAAGTGCTCGTCCAGATATCGTCCGTTATACAGGCAGGCTTCCGCCGCGATTATCAACTCCCGCCCCTTGTGCGCAAACGCTTCGGCGACCTCCGGCACCTCCATGCGTCCGACCTGTGCGCCCAGCCGCTCGAACACCGCTCCCGTGGCCCGCACCGCTTCGGCTATCTCCGCATCCACGTCGTCGAAGAACAGGGTCTCGCAGAAAGCGATGCGGAGGTTTTTGACCCCCTGCTTGAGCGTGGGCAGCACGTCGTGGGCCGCGACACCGAGGGTCGTCTCATCTTCCAAGTCCACACCGTGCATGGCCTGATAGGCCAGGGCCGCGTCTTCCACGCCGCGCGCCAGCGGCCCCACCGAGTCCAGCGTCCAGCTGAGCGGATACACCCCGGCCCGGCTGATCCGTCCCACGGTGGTCTTCAGTCCCGCCACCCCGCACAGCGCGGCGGGAATGCGCACCGAGCCTCCCGTATCGCTGCCCAGCGCCATGGGCGTCATGCCGGCGGCCACGGCCACGGCCGAGCCGCTGGAGGAGCCGCCGGGCGCGTGGGGAGTTTCGTGCCAGGGGTTGTGGGGCGTGCCTTGATCGTGGTTGATCCCCACGCCGCCGAAGGCGAACTGCACCGTGTGGGTCTTGCCCAGCAGGACCATCCCCGCCTGCGAGAGCCGGCGCACCACCTGGCAATCGGCCTGAGCGATGTTGTCCTCCAGCAGGCGCGTGCCCGCCGTGGTGGCTTCCCCTTTTACGTTGTAGAGGTCCTTCACCGCGTACGGAATGCCGTGCAGCGGCCCCAGATCGTGTCCGTTGCTCAGTGCGGCTTCCGCCGCCCGCGCCTCGGCCAAGGCCCGCTCACGGGTGACGACCTTGAAGGCGTGCAGCCTGGGATCGAGCCGGTCGATGCGCTCCAGCAGGTGCTCGGTGAGCGCGACGGGGCGCAGCGTGCCCGCCCGCAGCAGGCCCGCCAGCTCGGAAATGGTGTGTTCGTGCAGGGGGGTCTCCGCCATGGTCGCTTCCTCGTCGCGGGGTGCCTGTGATCAGCGGCGGCTGGGATTTGGTATAGGAACTTCGCGTCAGAATTTCGCAGCGCAGCCTGTTAATTTGAGTGCCATGCCCTTAAGTTCGCCCTAAAGACAAAAGTGAGCCCATGGCAGGGGTTGGTCATTTGCTTTTATGGTTCACACCCTCGCCTGACCACTCCGTGCCTCGCCTGAGCCTGTTCGCGTACGGGGCCTTCCTATGTCAAGGATCGGTCAGGGAATACCTCGCCACGCCGTGGACAGGGGTGATTCGCGCCGGGTATTCGGAAGAAATCAGGCATCCTTTTACCACGGGCGGCTCCCCTCTTCATTGCATGGAGAGGGGCGGGGGGGGTGAGGATTCAGTGCGCCGCGGATTGCTCAAGCGCGCCGCCGTGCTTCCTCTTCCACCCGCTCCCGCTCGATCTCGCCAATCCAGTCCCGTGCGGTGCCGAGCCGGGCGTGGAACTCGCTGAAGATGCGGCCGGCCAATTGCAGCAGATCCTCGGCGCCGCGTTCCCTGGCGGCCAACTGCACGGCGATCTGATAGCGGGCGAGGGGAAAGTCCGTGTTCAGCACGGTATCCGGGTCGATGCGATGCTGCTTCAGGTAGTCCATCAGGTCTTCCACCGTGCAGTTGTAGTACTGCGCCACCTGATTGCCATTGAGGAATCTGTATACCCCGCCAGGGCTGAGCCCGAGATAGTACCGGCAAAACAGCTCGAACGGGTCACTGAGCAAGCGCATGTGGGCCCTCCGCATCGGTGCTGCGCCCGCGGCCCGCAGCCGAATTCACGTACCGTTGCCTGCCGAAACCCTACCACGCCGCCGGAGGGGAGACCATAGCCGAACCAGGGACGGCCCCGCCGCCGGGAGCCGCCGGCGTTGCCATGGTCCATCCCTTGAGCCTATGCTCCCCGGAAGCGGGCGCATCGCCCGCGGCGCCGGGGAAAGGGCCACGACGAGGAGATATGGGTATGCAGGAAACCCTTGGCTTCCTGGGGATGGGCGTGATGGGCGCGCCCATGACGCGCAATCTGCTCAAGGCCGGCTACCCGGTCGTCGTCTACAACCGCACAGCCGCCAAGGCACAAGCCCTGAGCGCGGACGGGGCGCAGATTGCCGACACGCCGGCGGAGGTATGCCGCCGGGCCGGGGTGGTGCTGGCCTGCCTGTTCGACGGCGCCGCGGTGGAGGCCGTCGTGACGGGGCCGCAAGGTCTGCTGGAGGCCATCGGGCCAGGCCAGGTGTTCATCGACATGACCACCAACAGCCCGCCGGTCTCGCGGCGGCTGGCGGCACTGCTGGCGGACAAGGGCGCGGACATGCTCGATGCGCCGGTGAGCGGGGGCGACGTCGGCGCAATCGCAGGCACGCTGTCCATCATGATCGGGGGCAAGCCGCGGGTGTTCCAGCGTTGCCGGCCCATTCTGGAAAAGCTGGGCCGACGCATCACCCTGATCGGCGAGGAGGTGGGCGCGGGCGGGTTTGCCAAGCTGGCCAACCAGATCATGGTCGCCGCTCACCTGGCCGCCATGGGCGAGGCGCTGGTATTCGGGGCCAAGGCCGGACTGGATCTCGACAAGCTGGTCGACGCCCTTTCCGGCGGCATGGCCAACAGCGCCGTGCTGGAGGGCAAGGCGGACAAACTGCTAAGGGGGGACTTCTCCCTGGGTGCGGAGGTGAACGTACACCTCAAGGACCTTACCTATATCAGAGGGGCCATGGATGCGCTGGGCATCTCGCTGCCGCTCTCCGAGTTGCTGCGCGAACTCTTTCAGCAGGCGGTCCACGCCGGACTGGGCCGCGAGGACCACAGCGCGATTGTCCGGCTCTTCGAGCGCAGCGCGGGCGTTGAGGCGCGCCGCTGAGGGCGGGAAGGGTAGTGTGCGCCGGCCGGCCCGTGTCCCGCTGCATCCGATCCTGCTGGGGTGCCTGCTGCTGGGCGGCTGCGCTCAGTTCGGGGTGCCGGAATTCCCGCCGCAACTGCGCGATCCAGCACGGTTGCAGGGGGAGATATTCGTCGTGTACCACCCGCACACCGTGCTCGGCTTCGGGCATACCGGGCTGATCGTCAGCGCCGGAGAGCGCGGCCGCTATCTGCGCTATGACCAGTACGCCTCGGCTGAGTGGCAGTACGGTCTGCGCCTGCGGGAGGGAAAAGCCAACTTCTGGGAGGCAGTGACGGCCCGTCTGCCCTCCATCTTCGGTTTCACGCGGGAGTACGTGACCCGCCGCGAAGGCGCTTCCCCGTTGCAGCTGACGGCGCGCGGCGAGCATGTCGTGCCGATCCGGGGCCTCGCGCCCGCGCCCGTGCGC
>JACZVE010000173.1 GCA_022572825.1 SAR324 cluster bacterium | reverse complement strand
CATGGCGCCCGGCTCTGATCGCCGCTTCTGTCCTGGTACTCGTGGCGGCTGGATCTTTTGGCACATGGCTCGCCCTTCGCGCGCCGCCCGAAGACCCGATTCTGGCCATGCCCACCGGCCCCAGGATCGCCGTGATGCCCTTCGCCAACATGAGTGGCGATCCTGAGCAGGAGTATTTCTCCGATGGTCTAGCGGAAGATGTCATCACAGCCCTTTCGCACTGGCACTCCATTCCGGTGATCGCACGCACTTCGAGCTTCACCTACAAGGGCCAGTCGGTACGCGTTCAGAGGATCGCCGAGGAGCTGGGCGCCCGCTATGTTCTCGAGGGCAGTGTCAGGAGAGCCGGTAACCGCGTCAGGATAACCGCCCAGCTGATTGAAGCGACAACAGGGAACCATGTTTGGGCGGAAAGCTACGACTGCGAAATGAGAAGCATATTCGATGTGCAGGATGACATTACCGCACAGATCGTAGGATCGGTTAACCCTGAACTGTATTCAGCAGAGGTAAAACACGCTCGCCAGAAATCCACGGAAAATCTGGAAGCATGGAGCTACGCAGTGAGGGGGCGATGGCATGTGACGCGCCTTACAAAAGACGATGCTGTGGAAGCGAAACGGTATCTTACCAAAGCGCTGGAATTGAATCCCAATCACGTCGCTGTACTGGCCTTCATGGCATACAGCCATATTACCGACGTATTCTTTGGATTAAGCGCGTCACCACCGGAATCGATTAAGCAGGCCATGGAACTGTCGCAGCAGGCCATTTCCCTAGATGAAAACGATCCCTGGGCGCAGTGCGCACGGGGCATGGCCATGTTTGTCGGGAAAGACCAGGACAAGGCAATTGCTCACTATCGCCGGGCGATCGAATTGAATCCAAACTTCGCAATAGCCTATGGATACCTGAGCTTGGTTCTGGCTCACGCCGGCGAGCCTCTGCCGGCAATCGAAGCAGGCGAAAAAGCAATCCATCTAAGCCCGCGCGATCCGGAGCTTGTTCATTTCTATGTGGGAATCGGCACGGCTCATTTCATTGCGGGAGACTACGCGGAGGCGGTAAATTGGGCCGACAAAGTGATACAGGTCAGGCCCACTGTTCCCTCCGGCTATCGTCTCCGGGCAGCCAGCCTTGCATATCTGGGTGAAATCGAGCGGGCGAGCGAATCCCTGCATGAAATGCTGGGTCTCGTGCCTCATGCGACTGCGAGCCTTCTGCGCAATGCAATACATTTCAAGAATACAGAGGACTCGGATCGCTACATTGAAGGTCTACGCAAGGCCGGTCTGCCCGAGTAATCCGCCCTCCCCACTCCCCCATCGTACCTCATCCCTCAAATGTGATAATGGCAGGGCGCAGAGCCGGACCTACGCGATTAGTTTAGAAAGGTGGTGAGTGATCTCCTGCCGACGAAACCGCGCAAACGGGGTATTATATACAACCCGTGCTCGGCAATATGGAGTGGATCGGTACTTCGGCGCCCAGCCCACAGCACGGCTCCCGCCAGGCTATCCAGCAGATGCCAGGATCCGTCTTATCCCCTCCTGATGATTGACCTTGGCGGTAAAATCGAAATCCCGAGCTGCGGAAACCACGTCTAAGGGTCCGCGCCGGACATGCGGCAGGGTTGGATCAATCTCCCAGGCAATGGGTCCTGTCACCCCTTCAACCGCTGATACGATGTCCTCGACGGAAACCATTTCAGGATGTGCGATGAAGTAGGCCAATTGCCGGCGATTTTCAGAAAAGCAGGCAGCGACTGCCGCATCGGCAGCATCGTCGATGTAAACGTATGGGGAGTCAGTTGCGCCCTGCACCGTGACAGGCTGCCCGCTGCGCGCCGCCTCGATAATGGCGTGGATGCTGTGGGAGGTCTGTCGACCCGGCCCATAGACGGAGGTAAAACGCAGAGAACACACCTCCATCGGGATTTTGCCCCACAGACCGCGCAACACCATATCCACAGCGGCCTTGGAGTAGCCGTAGGGGTTGACCGGACGCATCGGGTAATGCTCGTCGATTGGTTCTGGTTCATAGTATTCGCCGATTGCGGAAATCGAAGAGCAATGGACAAACACCCCAGCCCCGCAATCCAAGCAAGCCTGTAGCAGGTTGAGACTACCGGTCACATTTATCGCCATTATGCGCGCCGGCTGATCGGATATCACCATAGGCCCTGATACCCCCCCTGTATGAATGACGTGCGTAGGCCGAAAGTCCGTCAGGATACGCCGCAGGCGATCGATGCTGGAAAGATCGTCCGCCACATAGTCGATTGTTGTACGCTCGTCGCGTATGGGGTCGACACCGAGAACGTCATGCCCAGCCTGTATCAAGCGTAGGGCGACTGCTTTGCCTATGAATCCACTTGATCCCGTCAATAGAACGCGAGCCATCTTCAATCCTCCAATCGATGTGACTTGGACAAAACTAATCCCGGCCGAGGCGATGACCACCCAGCCAAGCGTCTCCGGTCCATATGGGATTCGTCAAACTATCGGATCATTGCCGTGGTCTTCCCCTCGGAAAGCACACCGTGCTCCGCGGCGATCCTGCAATCAACCAACCGCGGTATAAAGCAGGCAAATGTCAGGCGGAATGACCCGCATAACACTGGTTATCTGGCTGGAAAATGAATTGTAGGGGTGAGTTGCAGAGCCTCGGGCAAAATCTGCCACGATATTGGCGATGACCGCGGTTTGAATACTACCTGGCTCCCGCTACACAAGCTGTGGTGCGTTGGTGGGGCCATGCAAATATTGGCACACATGACAAGTTTAACTTGCGAAACGATGCAGTAATCCGAAGTCGGTCAGTGGCATGAAACTTCTCGGGCTGATTCGGAATTACAGCCGGACCGCGAGGAAAACCAGATCGGGAGGAAATGCCTGACGATCGTACAGCGAAGTCGGAGTATTCATTTGCCGGTCCTGTCACCTCCTGACAGGAAAGCACAACGATTACCCGGCATCTAATTTGACAGCACCCCCCGAAACGGCCCGCCATCGATCGGGGGGTTAACCATCAGCTGGACGTTGTAGGAATTTGCAGCATTGCCCTTCGTGGCGGCGAGCGTCGAGGCACACTCAGCGTTCGAAGATGAGATAGGTGCGCACCTCGATGCTCTCGCGCGCTGGAGCGTCGGGGCTTTGCTCCGGGATTCGGAAAGCGCTGTGCGGCGTGAACATCGCGCGACCGTCGTCCAGGCTGTCCCAGCCCTTGATCAGCACCACCTCCTCCCGCTCCATGCGCGGCACCCAGTACCAGCGCTGCTCCGGGGCGTGCGCCAACTGGTAGATCTCACCGACCCGGTCCGGGAACACTTGATCGGTGGCGATCAGCTGCTCCCTCTTCACACTTTCGGCGTCGGCCAACGCCAGCGGCGAGCGCTGCACTGGCCCCTTGATCGGGCGCCAGACGTTTACCTGCACAATTCGCCCGCCAGAGTCGAGAAGGTGATTGACCTCCTCGGCACCCAGAATGTCGCGGGCCCGCTTCGGGCCGGAAGTGACTGTGTAGTCGACGTGCGCGCGGGTCGCCGGTCCGCGCACTCCATCCCGGTTGGCGGCACCGGTTGACTCATCCGAGCGGCGGGTGCGGTCGAAGACCACAACGCGATCCGCACCGGTCACCTCCTTCAACAGAGCCTCGATCTCGCCGTCGTAGACTTGATCGACCGTCTCGTCGTCGTGGAGATCAGCGACCGCGGTTTCGTGGTGATGCAGTTCGAACCCTTGGCGGTCGAGCGACAGGCCCTCCGCCACCGGACGCATGTTACGGATCGTCACTGTCCGCTCCTCGGTCTCGAAGAACACTTTCGACAAGCCGCCGGTCAATGCGGAGCTATGGAAGTACGGCTTCGTGTCCTGCGGCACGATAAAGGTAAGGGTCGCGCGGACAGTATCCGCGGCCTGGCTCGCGACCGCGGCGGCTTCGCCGTCGCGGGGGTTCAAAGGGTTCATGGCACCGATCCTCTCTTGCCGATTTTCGAAGAATGGGTTGATGACGCGCAATTAATAACCTGACACTCGCAATGAGTGCCGATCCGGTTCGGCCATGATGCGGAAATGTGGCGGCACCACGGGATGACGACGACGCGATCCCCGGATATGAGGCTTTGCTGATAAGCATATAGTACACCGCTTCGCTTCCGACCGAAACAGCTTCGCGACTGACCCGCCCCTGAAACCATCCAGTCCCTGCTTTTGAAAGAAGAACAGCAAAAGAGGAACAGGAAGACACTTTAATAGATTGTTTTCGGCTCGTACTGATCGTATGTTGAAAACGTTTTCGGAAGATTGCCGCTCTCCGAGCGCTTGGGTGCGGAGAAACGACTTCGATGCCCCGGAGAAATTGACGGCTATCGCAGTCCCGTTCCCACTGCGATCCCGCCGGAAATCCGCGGGTCCGATGACGGCCCTCCCTTTCGCCGGCGGCGGTTCGGGGCTTCTTCGAAACCGCGGTTCATCAAGGGAAATTATAATGAGGAAAGTCGAAATGGAAACTTCGCAACTAGCCCGCCGATCGCGGGGCCAAGGATTCCGCATCTCCGTTGCCGGACTGTTGATGTTGTGTCTCGGATTCGCGGGAATGGCCATCGGCGCCGCCCCCGCGCTGGCGCACAAACTGCCTCCGCCCGAGATTTCGGCGAAGATGCCCTATCCCTCGCAGTACGTAACGGTGCTGGGATCAAAGATGCACTATGTCGAGGCGGGGCGGGGCGATCCGATTCTTTTCCTGCACGGCCAGCCCACCTCCTCTTATCTGTGGCGGAACATCATGCCCTACCTGGAAACCCAGGGCCGCGTGATCGCCGTGGACAACATCGGATTCGGCAAATCGGACAAGCCCGACATCACCTACGACTACGCCGACCACATGCGCTACATCGATGCCTTCATCGAGAAGCTCGATCTGAAAAACATCACCTTGGTCATCCACGACTGGGGCTCGGCGATGGGTTTCGACTACGCGGAGCGCAACCGGGGCAACGTGAAGGGAATCGCCTTCATGGAAGCGATCATGATGCCCGTGATGCCCGCCAAGGATTACGCGTCGATGGGCAAGTTCCTGGAGGAATTCTTCCTCACCATGCGCTCCCAGAAAGGTACGGACCTGATGGTGAAGCAGAATTACTTCGTGGAAGGCGTGGTGCCCTCCATGATCAATCGGGACATAACCCAAGCCGAAATGGACGTCTACCGGGCGCCCTTTCCCGACGAGCATTCCCGCCGCATGATCCCGCCCTGGCCCAATATGATTCCAATCGGCGGGGTGCCGGCCCATACGACGGCAGTGGTCAATCGGTACAACGCGTGGCTGAAGCAAACTGACATGCCGATGATCGTGACCTATGTGTCGCCGGGGGCTCTCATCTCGCCCGATACCGCGCAGTGGCTGACGACGCAGATCAAGAACCTGGAGACCGCTTACGTGGGGCAAGGGTTCCACTATCTGCA
The DNA here is from genome assembly GCA_022572825.1 of SAR324 cluster bacterium. Taxonomy (GTDB): domain Bacteria; phylum SAR324; class SAR324; order SAR324; family JACQKK01; genus JACZVE01. The sequence continues at coordinate 1,339 of JACZVE010000173.1, read as the reverse complement.
GGAGGACAATCCCCATGCCATCGGGCGGGCCATCGCCGATTGGCATCGCCGCCATTTCAGCAAGTAGGATCCGAAGAGCCGGGTGCGGTTGCGGGGGGTTCCGCCCTCCTACCCCCGCGGCATCCCAAAATTTCAAGAACCGTATTTAATTTTTCTGCAATTCAAAATGTGCACGACTACATGAATAGTAATAACGCCATTCGAAAAATCGTCGTTAAGGTAGAATAAGTTTAACAATACTAAATAAGGAGGTTTATATGAAAAATATTCAAGCAATATTCGTGCTAATGGTTAGCTTGTGTATTTGTAATAGCTGGACCTTTGGCAGAGAATTGAAAGCTTATGTTCCCGTATTTCCAAGGGAACTAGAAAAATCATTTAATGTTGATCCTAACAAGGGTTATCTTATAAAAGAAATAAGGAAAGATGTATATATTCTTACAGATGGAATTTATCAATCAGCGGTCATCACAAGTGGTAAGAAAGTAATTCTTATCGATGCGCCATTGTCATTAGGAAAAAACATTAAAAAAGCCGTTTCCGAAGTAACCAATAAAGAGATTGGATCACTTATATACACGCATACTCATACGGATCATATTGCGGGGTCACAATTTCTTGCCGACATTAAAGGTTTAAACATTATTGCGGATGAACAGGCTCAAAAATATTTAAAGGAGATTAAAGATCCGACGAGGTTATTACCAACTGAAATAATCAGAAATAAAAAGCTTACGATTAAGGCCGGAAGCCTGAAAATACAGCTTAATAGTATGCATAACTATCATTCCAGCGATGGCGATTTATTTGTATATATCCCGGAACGTAAATTCTTAATGGTTATTGATGTATTGGCACCAGGATATGTTCCTTTCAAAGGACTTGATTTGACGACAAATGTGCATGGTTATAGAAAAATATTTGACACTATATTGTCTTATGATTTTGATATATTTTTAGGTGGACATCTTACAAGGCTAGGCGGTCGCAAGGATGTAGAAGTGGCGAAGGCATATGTTGAAGATTTATATCAAACTGTAAAACGCATACATAATTCGACTGATATTTCGGCCTCTATGTGCAATACAGCTAGAGCTGTTGGATGGAACAATAAATATCTTTTATTCAAGGTTTTTTTGGATGAAGTTACGACTAAAGCGACTAAAGAAATTGAAGCTCGTTGGATAGAGAAACTAGGAGGTGTTGATGTATGGGCAAAAAGTCACGTTGAAACAATGTTGGTATACGTTCGTTGGGATTAACTCGAAGGAATTAAAAGGCTTAAACCCACATTTCCCAGATGGATCACGAAACTCCTGGTCCGACCGCACCTTTCCAT
>JACZVE010000172.1 GCA_022572825.1 SAR324 cluster bacterium | reverse complement strand
GGGGTGAGGTTTTACCGGAAAATATCAGTGCCTTAGAGAAATTCTGCTCGCCTGACAGTCGCCACGATGAATGATTGAACGAATTTCTGAGTCACCACACTAGGAATTGGAAATAGACCCCTGCCGCTCCCGGTATCACTGCATGCCGGTGCGGGCCGAATTTCAAAGGGCTTGGCGTTTTATACCAATCTGCAATAAAGGTAACGACTACTGAGAGGTTTTCTGATAAACTTTTTTCCCCCTAAAACGCTCACCCGCGTTTCTCCCCCCTTCTCCGCTGGGCAGAGAAGGGGGCTTACACCGTTGAAATCCCTATCCGAACACCAACCAGCTAAAGAAAGCTCCCCTCCCTGCCTAGCGGGGAGGGGACGGGGGTGGGGTTTGACTCAACCAACAATCACCTTATTTTGAATGCAAATCAGTATTAGCAATACTCTTTCACCAACTCGCAGGCCTGGTTTTCTCCCGACTCGCAAGCTCTCTTACCGTCACGGCAACCCAGTGCGAATTGAATCCCTTTTCCCCCGGATTGCGAAGCGACGCCAATCGGGGGGCAAGCCGTGGGGATCGGCCTGGGTCGGGGAAATGGGCCGTCCCTGCCCACGCGGCGGGGGCAGTTGGTTGCCGCGGCGCGTTCATGGCACGACGCGGACGATCTCGTTACCCTTGATGCGGAAGAACATCGATTCCTTCACCGCCTCGCCGGTCTCCTTGAAGCGCGTCCAGCCGGTTACGCCGAAGAACGGCTCCGTGGTCAGCAGGGCGCGGCGCAGACTCTCACGCGTGCGGATGGCAGGCTCCAGCAACAGCCTCATCAGCAAATTGGCGGTGTCGTAGCCCAGCCCGGTATAGTACGTCGGTGGGCGATACTGGGCATGATGGCCGAAGAACGTGCGGTGGCGCGTTTGAAAAGCCGCCACTTTGGGATTGGCGCTGGTAAAGTCGAAGGCATCCACGAACACCGCTCCTTCCAGCTTGCCATGCCCGGCCACCAGAACGGCCGCGTCGTTCCAGAATCGGCTGCCCAGCAGCTGCACGTGCTCCGCGTCGACCGTTACCGGATAGCGCGCGATGACTTGCAGGTCCTGGGTTCCGTTGGGTCCCACCGGAATGAACAATGCGTCGAAGTCCACGATGGGATCGGGCGAGACGTCTCCGGCGAGCTCCAGCAGGGCCCGCTCCTCTTCGCTGATAGGACGGTCCACACCGGTGAAGCGCTCGAAAATTTTCTTGAAGCCCACCCGCCGACGGCTGAGGCGCGAGACGCGCAGGGTCGGCTCGAATGCCGCCACGGCAACGATGCTCGCGTGGTGGCGTTCCACGTGGTGCCAGAACAGCCTGGCCATCTTACGGCCATAGGGGGTGTCCGGGTACAGTATGGCGAAGCGCCTTACATGGAGATAATCGATCGCGTAGCGCACCAGGTCCCGAATTTCCTCTTCCTGGCTCTTGCTGTGCCTGAATACGTAGTTCGCCTCGGGAGGAATCTCCAGCGACAGGGAGAGGGAGATCAGCGGCACGCCCATTTCCTGCGCCTTGGCCGCGGCCGCAGCCGATTCGGAACGGGCGATGGGGCCGATAATCGCGATCACCTGATCGTCGCGGACGAGGGATTCCGTCAAACGCGCCGCCGCTTTGGGGCTGTTGGCCGTATCGCGGATGATCAGCTCGAACGCCGGGGGCTTGCCATCGCCGTTCGCCTTGACCCGCTCCATGCCGACCGGGAGATCCTGCGCCAGAAGGCGGCTCAACGGCGAGGTCGCCGCCCCTTTCACGCCGGGAAACTGGATCGCCATGCGCAGGCCCTGCAGGGTCTCCACGGCAAGCCCGCGCAACAGCGAGCTGGAGCTGCCCAGGGGCAGCAACACGCCGATGCGACGGGGACGTGTGGCCACGCGGGTGCGGATGGCGTTCTTCATGTCGTTGACGAACTTGAGGTCCGCGGCGTTGCTGGCCAGCCCGCCGGCCTGAATGGACACAAGGCTGAGCAGCGCCTGATCGAGTTGTCCGCTGTTGAATAACACAGTGGCCAGCAGGTACGGCTCACGCTCGTAGAGCCAGGCGATTTGCGGATGCCGCTCCAGGAAGCTGAGCAGTTCGACGGGCGAGGTCAACCGCTCCAGCATGTCCTCCACTTCGGCCTGCGTCGTGCGTGGCAGCGTGGTCCCGCTCTCCTTTTCCGTCAACAGGTAGGTCGCCGCACGTTCGTAATTGCCGTTTTTTTCTTCGTTTGTGGCCAGCATCCGAAGGTAGCGGGTTTGCATCCAGGCAGGCAGCGCCTCCAGCGCCTGCTGATCGAAGAAGAATGATTCCTCCAGGGGTTTGCCCTGCTGGAACAGCGCCTGGTTGAGATGGAAAAACGCCACGGGGAACTGCTCGTCGTCCGGATAGTACTCGGTAAAGTCTCGTGCGGTTTGCTCCAGCTCCGTCGGAGGCGCGAGCCCCTCTCCTGCCCGGAGCAGGTTGATCAGGTAAATTTTGCGCAGCGCGTTGGGATCTTCCCATGGCGACGCGGCGGCGCGGATCATTTCGCTGTCGAACCTTTCATTCAGTTCATGATAGACAGCGTGACCGTTGCCGCGGAAGACCTCCCCGAACAACTCGTCGAGCGTCAAATCGGCATAGGACGTACCGGAAACACCGTCCGGTTCCTCCCCCGGCTGCGCGCTTGCTCCGGAGGCATGGGGCACGGGCATGAAGCTGAGATAGCTCTGCGCGTGGAGACCTTGTGGCCCAACGAGCACTGCCAACAGAGCGGCAGGCAGAAGAGCGCACCGCAGGAATTTAGTCAACCGCAGCACCATGGTCAATTGATCACCCGGATGTCCGCTTTTTTCCTCAGCCCCGAGAGAAACTGCTTCAGCCGTTCCTCCCGCCGCTTCGCGAATACCTGATTGCGGAAGGACTGCCGGGTCACGTCGTCAAGATCATCGCAGTCCAGCCGCGCTTTGACCCGCTCGCCGAACACCTTAACGAGGTGCCAACCGAAGCGGGTGCGCACCGGTTCGCTCAGTGCGCCCACCGGCAGGGAGAACGCCGTATCCTCGAAGGGCTTGACGAACTGGCCCCGGCTGATGAAGCCCAGCCGGCCTTTGTTGCCGGAGACGCTTGGATCCTGGGAATGGGTCAACGCCATTTGCTCGAAGTCGGCGCCTTGCTCCAGTTGTTCTCGAACCGCGTTGATTTTCCGCAGCGCGTCCGGCTCGCTCTCCCGGATCAGGATATGGCCCACCTCCACCTCTCGGCCGTCCCGGCTTTGCTTGCGGCAAGCGGCCAGAATATCCGCGTTGGTGATGCGGATGCGCGAGTCCACCTCCCTGCTCAGGACACGACGCCGCAGGAGATCCTTGACGATGAAGGACTTCAGCTGATCCTCGCTATAGATGCCTGCCATCGCCGGATCGCGGCGGAGGATGTTGTCGACGCGCTCCTCGATGGCTTTGTCGCTGATTTCTATGTTCATTCGTTCCGCGTGAATTTCCAGCAACAGGTCCTCAATCAGCTCGTCGGTGAGGTCCTCCTCGACCCGTTTCAGCTTTTCCTCCAGCTCGCGCCCCTTATGTTCGGACTTGATTTCCTGAATCCGCAGCCGCTTGATCTCCGCCACCTCACGCCGGGTCAACGCTTTGTCGTTGACGGCAATCCGGATTCGGTCAATGAGGACCGGCTCTTGCGCGGAAGCCGCGAGCAGCGCGGGGAACATCATCAAGGCCGCAAGCAGCCAGCACGTCACACATTGGGCCATCGCCTTACCTGCTTCTTCCAAGGGAGACCGGGGCCGCCGGTTGCGCTTCGCGGGCCCGTTTGCGCAGCCGTGAGATGGGAAAACGCTGCACGGACGGATTGACGCGGAAGGAGAGGAGAACGGTTTGCTTGAACAATCGCCCGTTCAGCAGGTAGTCGACCGTTCTGGGGAATGAGACGATATTCTCATCGGTACCCTTTCCGATCAGCAGGAATTCGCGGAATTCTATCGCAAGGCTCTGGGGCTGGTCTGCCCCGGCGATCCGCGTCTCCAGTCTGACCGGGCGCAGATGCGCCTGGTCGATCCAAAGGGAGCGGCCCTCGCCCTCGAGGAGCCGGTAGTACAGCCCGCCCTTGTGGCCGGCGATCAGGTCCACCGTGCTTGGACTGATGCCCCAATAGGTGAGCGCATCGCGCCACTGCGCCGCGCTGCCGGTAATGAAGGGCAGATAGGGCGGCAATATGTCAGCCTCCGTGAACGGGCGTTCGGGGTCCAGATTGTCCTGAATCGGGGTCAACCCCTCGAACCAATAGAAGTGCAGCAGCGTTCCGCTCTCGGAGTAGGTCTCGATTCCCAGAAACGTATCGCGAATCCAGTAGACTTTCTGGCGGAACGTGCGTGCCGGAATGACCGGCCCAGGCACGTCCGCATGACGCGCGCCGGCAGGCGCTGGCTGAATCGTGCCGATCGGATCGAATACGTACGACCGGGTCTCGAACATGACACGGCTGATCGCCGGCCCGCGTTTGGCGATCGCGGCGTAGATCTCCTGCAGGCCCGGAATATAGGCGAAGGCCGGCGCGGGAAGTGCGATTATCTGCGCCGACAGCAACCCCGCCAGCGACGCGGCCGCTACCATTCGCATGCTGGCGCCCCGGATGCCCGCACCGCCCATAGGAATTGACAGGTTCTCGGCGAGAAAATAGGCTACGATGACACCTCAGGCCTTGCGTCGGCCGCTCTTGGCGTATGCCCAAAGGGCAAACTTGACCCAGCTTCCCTCAAATTGCAACGCTCCCCGCCAGCGGCTGACGCCGCTCCGGTGAGGAATTCGGTGAGAAAAGCTCGGTGAGAAATTCCCCGTGAAAGTTTTTTCCGACCAGTGGCCGTATCTGCTGCCCGGGGTGGAGCGCTCCGTCGTGGGCGCCTACATCTTTTCGGTGCTTTGGGGGCTGCCGGGGGTTCACCGCTTCTACCTGGGCAAGGTGCGCAGCCTGTTGACGGGCGGCCTGTTCGGAGCGGGATGGCTCTACAACCTGCTCACCTTGCCCCGGCAGGTGCGCCAGTTTGACCTGCGCTGCCAAGCCCTGCGCGCTGCCCATGATGCGCGGCCGGGCAGGCGCGACACTCACTCCCCGCTCAAGGCCCGCTCCATCGGAAAATCCCGGCAAGGGGACACGATGGTGGCCCTGCTCGATACGGCGGCGGCCAACTGCGGCCTGCTCACCGTCACCAAGGGCGTACTGGCCACGGGACTGCTTTTTCAAAAGGTGGATGCCGCCCTGCGAGAGATGATGGTGGCGCGATACGTGGATGTACGCAACCACCTGCAGACGGGCGTCGTGCAGTACGTTTTTCCCGAGCCGATGCACGATGCTCCCAAGGGGGCCGGCTCTCGATGAACGCCAGGCGCCGTACGCTGCGGGTGGGCACGCGGGGCAGCGCGCTGGCACTGCGCCAGACGGAGGCAATCCTGACCCTGATGCGAGCCAGATGCCCCGAATTGGACTTCGAGACCGTGCAGGTGGTCACTCACGGGGACCGGTTCTCCGACAAGCCCATCGCGGAGATGGGCGAGGAAGTGGACAAGGGAATCTTCAATACCGCCCTGGAGGAGGCCGTGCTGAGCGGCGAGGTGGATCTCTCCACCTGTTCGTTCAAGGACGTGGAGTCAGAACTGCGCCCCGCGCTGCGCGCTGTCACGGTCGCGCGCCGGGAAGATCACCGCGATACGCTGGTGAGCCGTCACGGCGTGCCGCTGTCGCAGCTTCCCCACAATGCGGTGTTGGGGACGAGCAGCCCGCGGCGGGTCTCACAGTTGAAGGCGTTCCGGCCCGACTTCCGTTTCGTTCCGCTGCGCGGCAACGTGGCCACGCGGGTGGAGCGGGACAGCCAACGATTCGATGGCGTGATCCTGGCCGCCGCGGGCCTGATCCGGTTGTCCCTCTCCCATCGCGTCGCCGAGTGGATCGACGAGTCGGTGCTGCTGCCCGCCCCGGCCCAGGGCGCGCTGGGATGCGAGTACCGCGAGGACAACGCGCCGGTCGACGCACTGGTGCGCGCCATCCAGGATCCCGCAACGGAACTGTGCGCGCGCACGGAGAAGGCGTTGCTGGTACGGCTCAGCGGCGGCTGCTTCGCACCGATCGGCGTGCTGGCACGCATCGCCGCGGGGCGCCTGTCCCTGCAATGCCGCATCGCGTCGCTGGACGGCGCCCAGGTGGTGGAGCACACGCAGGAAGGGCGGCCCGAGGAGGCCGACGCGCTGGTGGACACGGCCGCGCGGAGCATGGAGGAACGGGGCGCGCTGGAGATCGTGCGGGCCGTCCGTGAGGCGCTTCAGCCGGCCCGTGCCTAGTATTTCACGTCCCGGTACTTCGCGCGAGAGTACTTTGTGGCGGAATACTTGGCGTCAGATGGGAAATGTCAGTTTAAACCACCTATATTTTTCCCTGGAGGTTTCCATTAACAGGCTGCGGAAAAACTCGAAAAATTCATGGAAATAGCACTCTTTGGCGATGTTCGGTTTTTTATATCCATAATCATAACAGCGACTTAATAAACATGGTTAGTGGCGGTTGCGACAAATTTGACCCGTAAAAATAGTTTTTCCGCAGCCTGTTAATACTACTTGGTTACATAAAACCGCCGATGAACGCAGATAAACACAGATATGAATAAAATCAACATCTTATATCGGCGTTTATCGGCGTTTATCTGCGGTTGCTATTTCGATATGCCTGTTATGACTCGTAATGGTTCGTATGTGACCAAGTAGTATTAATACACGGCCCTTTTGATGCCGGGTTATACTAGCCGAGGACAAAAGCGGGGAGAACTTCGAGTCGAACACCGAATTCC
>JACZVE010000171.1 GCA_022572825.1 SAR324 cluster bacterium | reverse complement strand
AGGTCGCGTTGTGGGGCGGCGACACCTGGGCGACCGAGGCCGTGCCGGGCGAAAACACCAAGCGGCCCTTCGAGTGCCATTCCGAGCTATTGACCCGGCTCGGCATCTGGAACCTGGAGAACCTGGACTTTACCCAGTTGCTCGAAGACAAGGTCTACGAGTTTCTCTTCGTCTGGTCGCCCCTGAAGATCAAGGGCGGCACCGGGTCGCCCGGCAACCCCATCGCCATCTACTGATTCGAAGTTGCATTCGACCAGAATCGAACAACCGCGCCCCTGAGGAGCGAGGCTCCGGCTCGTATCGCGCCCGTCCTGAGCTTGTCGAAGGGAAGGGCGCGGTTTTTCCGAGGAAAGCAGCCTACCTTCCGCCGCGGCCTTCGAGACGGTCCCTAATGCGCACTTTCCCAGCGGAGAAGGGGGGAGAAACGCGCGACTCGCAAGCGTTTCAACGCGGGCAGCGTTTCAGGGAGGATGAGGTTTGTTTGCGTCGGCGCCGCGTGGGGCTGCATCCGGTGCCGGCCGCGGGATGCCGTTACTTGGGCTGCGTGGCGGTTTCCGGCCGGAAGTCTTCCGCCTTGTGGCGCACGATCTCGCCGGCGATCATGTAAATGACGTCCTCGGCGATGTTGGTGGCGCAATCGGCGATGCGCTCCAGATGGCGGGAGGTGCTGAGAAGATGAATGAGGCTGTTCATCTTTTCGGGTTGTTGCCGGATTCCCTCCTGCACCTGGTTGTACATCTCGCGATTGATCGCGTCGACCTCATCGTCCATGGCGCAGACGTCCCACGACATCTGTGCGTCCATGTTCACCAGCGCGTCCAGGCTTTTCCTCAGCATCAGTTTGGTCTTGTCGGACATGCCGGAAAAATCGAAGGGAATATCCACCGGTTCCTGCGTGGCGAGAAACGCGGCCCGCTCCGCAATGTTGACCGCCAGGTCGCCGATGCGCTCCAGGTCGCTGTTGATCTTCAGCACGGCGACGACGAAGCGCAGATCGATGGCCACGGGCTGATGGAGCGCCAGAATCTTCAGGCATTCCTCTTCCAGGTACACCTCGAAGCGGTCCACCGCCTCATCCGAGGCGATAATTTTTTCCGCCAATCCGGTGTCTCTGTTTTGCAGGGCCTGCACGGCCTTGTGGACGTTGTCCTCCACGTCGGCGCCCAGCGAGAGCACCATCTTCTTCAGCTTGTCGATTTCCCGCTGAAAATGCAGGGTCATCGCATCCCCCCTATCGCGTACGTACTAACGTAGGTGCCATGCTGTGAATAACCGCCGATGGACGCCGATGAACACTGATGACTACTAGCGGCAAAAGCCGTTCACAACACGCTTAAACTCGATTCTCGGCTGCCCAACATTCCTGCCGTTGCAAAATTGATAGGCAGGCACACTTTCAGTCCGGTGGCTTTGAGGTAATTCAGGCATTGGGCCATTGGGATGCACATCCAATGATCTTGTTCGTGATGCGATCTAACCGGTGGGTATCGCCGTTCATCCGCGGTTGCATTTTGAGTATGCCTTTGCCCCCCGATTGCAGCATCAGCCGAAGCGACCCGTAATGTAGTCCTGGGTTTGCCTGCGCTCCGGTTGGGTGAAGATGAGGTCCGTCTTGTTGAATTCAATCATTTCGCCCAGGTAAAGAAAAGCGGTGTAATCCGATACGCGGGCCGCCTGCTGCATGTTGTGCGTGACGATCACCACGGTATAGGTTTTTTTCAGCGCGTCGATCAAATCCTCGATATGGGCCGTGGCGATGGGATCCAAGGCCGAGCAGGGCTCGTCCATCAGGATCACCTCCGGATTCACCGCGATGGCGCGGGCGATGCACAGCCGCTGCATTTGCCCGCCGGAGAGAGCCATGGCCGACTCGCCTAGCCGGTCCTTGACCTCCTCCCACAGCGCCGCGCTCTGCAGGCTGCGCCGCGCCTCCTCGTCCAGAATGGAGCGTTTGCGGACCCCAGCGATGCGAAGCCCGTAGACCACGTTCTCGTAGATGGACTTGGGAAAAGGGTTGTAGGCCTGAAAGACCATCCCCACCCGCCGCCGCAGCTCGATCACGTCCACGTCGCCCGAGTTGATCTCCATTGCCTCCAGCTTGATGCTGCCCGTGATGCGCACCGAATCGACCAGGTCGTTCAGCCGGTTCAGGCAGCGCAGGAGGGTGGATTTGCCGCAGCCGGAGGGGCCGATGAAGGCGGTGACCTGGCGCCGGGGAATGGCGACCGTGATGTCCTTCAGTGCCTGTGCCTCGCCGTAATACAAGTCGAGATTGCGAATGGCAATGATCGGGTCGTCGACCGCGAGCCGGTAAGGGGGCTGTGCGGATTGCTGGATGCGCACCGGTTCGCTCGTCGGCTAGAACGTCGCGGATTGAAAGCGCTTGCGCATCTGGTTGCGCAGCACGACGGCCGTCAGGCTCAGCACCATCACGATCACCACCAGCAGCAACGTTGTGATGTACACCATCGGCTTGGCGGCCTCCACGTTTGGCGACTGAAATCCCACGTCGTAGATGTGAAATCCCAGGTGCATGAACTTGCGCTCCAGGTGGACATAGGGAAAATTGCCGTCAATGGGCAGAGCAGGCGCCAGCTTGACCACGCCGGTGATCATGAGGGGCGCCACCTCGCCCGCCGCGCGGGCCACCGCCAGGATAAACCCGGTGATGATGCCCGGCACCGCCATGGGCATTACCACGCGCAGCAGCGTCTGAAAGCGCGTGGCCCCCAATGCCAGCGATGCCTCGCGCAGGCCGCGCGGAATGGCGCTGAGCCCTTCCTCCGTGGCCACGATCACCACCGGCACGGTCAGCAGGGAGAGCGTCAGGCTGGCCCACAGGATGCCGCCGGTGCCGAAGGTGGGCGTGGGCAGCCGTTCGGGGAACAAGAGCACATCGAGGGCGCTGCCCACGCCGTAGACGAAGAACCCGAGACCGACCACGCCGAAGACGATGGACGGCACACCGGCGAGATTGTACACGGCGATACGCACCAGGCGCACCAGCAGGCCTTCCCGCGCGTACTCACGCAGATAAACGGCCGTGACCACGCCCATCGGCAGCGCGAAAATGCTCATGATCATCACCATCATCACCGTTCCGAATATGGCGGGAAACAGGCCTCCCTCGGTGTTGGATTCCCGTGGCTCGTCGGTGAGCAGTTCGAGCACCTTGGAGGCATAAAAGCCCGTCTTGGCCCACACGCTCATCGCGTTCGGCCGTACGGCGCGAACGATATCGGCCAGCACGATCTCTTTTTCGCGGCCTTCCGCGTCGCGGAAGGTGGCGCGGCTGCGGCGCAGCTCGGTGACCGTGCGGGCAATGGCCGCATTCTCGCCCTCGAAGCGCTGAGCCAGCTGCTCCATCCGGTCCTGCAGCGTGTGGATTGCCTCGGCATGGGCGCGCTCATCGTCGAACCGCAGCCGCGCTGCCTGCCGGCGCAGCGACTCGATTTCCCCGTTCAGTTCCGCCAGATGGCCCTGCATCTCGTCCACGGTCGCCTGGCGTTGCGCCACCAGCGGCAGGGCCGCCATCAGCCGGCTCCAATCGTCCCCAGGGGCGGCCAGGTCGTCGCTGGCGAGCGCGAGGGATTTCAGAAATCCGTGGAAGTTGCCGAACTCCACCCGCTCCAGCAGCACCGCGTTGCTGGGATAGGCGAGGTCGGCGATGGCCGCCCCGTCGATCCAGCGGAAATCCTCACCGTACAAGTCGCGGTTGCCCACCTTGAACTGCAGATTGTCCCGTTCCCGATCGGGCACGCGCTCGGCATTGGTGATCGCGCCCAGCAGGCGGCTGCCATCGTCCAGCGTGGCCAGCGCCAGGTCCGACGGCCAGAAGTAGCCCAGTCCATTGACCATGACCACGCCCAGCAGCACGGCCACCATGAGCAGCGTCAGACAGACCGCGGCCCCTGAGAACCAGACGTAGTGTTCACCCTGTCGCCAGCGCTTCTTCATGCCTGCATGGCCGATATGGGTGCTACTTTGTTGCATATGACCAGACACCAGTCATTACAGACAGTTACCTGGAGTAACCGCGGATTAACGCAGATGAGCGCCGATATAGGAACCCGTTATTAAAAGGCTTGCGATAAAAGCCAAAAACTTCAATTTGGGGGAGCGGTGGCTCCCCCAAATCCCCTTTACAAGGCTTCTGTGCCGGGCTCTCAATTCTTACCAAACACATGATATTGGAGGCGAATATGCTCCGGGTGCAGGGAGCTTGCTCCCTGCCGGGATTGTTAAGGGCAGAGCCCTTAACCCGCCGGAGGCAAATTCTCACAGCCCTTTTAATCTTATCCGCGTTTATCTGCGTCCATTTGCGGTTAAATCCAACCCAGCAGTATCAGTATTGTCCGAACCTTTTGCGAAGCCGGATACGCACCACCTCGGCCATGGAGTTCAGCACGAAGGTGGTCAGGAACAGCAGCACGGCGGAAAGAAACAGCGTGCGGAACAGGGTGCCGCCCTGGGGCGCCTCGGGGATTTCCACGGCCATATTGGCCGCCAGCGTGCGCATCCCGTTGAAGGCGCTCCAGTCCATGATGGGCGTATTGCCGGTGGCCATCAGCACGATCATCGTTTCTCCCACGGCCCTGCCCAATCCCACCATCAACGCCGCGAAGATGCCCGGGCTGGCCGAGGGCAGCACGACCCGCGCCACGGTCTGCCAGCGGCTGGCGCCCAGGGCCAGCGAGGCGGCGGTGAGATGGCGGGGCACATTGCCGAGGGCGTCGTCGGAGAGGGTGAAGACGGTGGGCAGCACGGCGAAGCCCAGTGCGCAGGCGATCACGATGGAGTTGCGTTGTTCGAAGCGTACGCCCCAGGCCTCGAACATCCAATGGGTGAGGCCGCCGCCGAACAGCAGTCCGTCGGCAGCCTGGCCGGCCAGGTAGGAGAGATAGGCGGCCAGCACGATCATGGGAACAAGGAACAGGAACTCGTAACCGCGTATGGCCTTGGTGAGGAATCCCAGCCGCCCCAGCCGCTCGGCGCCGTACATGGCCGCGATCACCATCAGTGGTAGAAAGCCGATCATGAGCAGCCACGCGGTGAACGAGGCCTTGACGATCGGGGCCAGCCACAGGGCGGCCAGGAAACCGATCACCACCGTGGGCACCGACGCCATGATTTCAAAGACCGGCTTGATGTAGCGCCGCAGCCGCACCTGCATCAGGCTGCTGGTATACATGGCGCCCAGCACCGCCAGCGGCACGGCGAAGAGCATGCCATAGAAGGTTCCCTTCAGCGTGCCGAAGATCAACGGAACGATGCTCAGCTTGGGCTCGTAGTCGTCGGTGCCGGCCGAGGACTGCCAGACGTAGTCTGGCTGGGGATAGCTCTCGTACCAGACCGGCCCGAAGAACCGGCCCCAGCTCACCTCCGGATGGGGAATATCCACCCGCCAGATGCGCACCCGACCGGATGCGTCGATGGCGATCAGACCATTGGCGCGGACGGTCAGGCCGGCCATGACCAGCGCCCGGTCATCGCGCAGGGCGATCAGGTGACGCTCGTTGGTGAAATGGTCCATGTGCACGACGCCGTCGCGGTCCAGGCTGACCATGGTCTTGCTTTTCAGGGAAGGGATGAAGTCCACCACCGCGCTGTCGTGGGGCTTGAGCCGGTGAATCAGCGCCAACCGCTCGCGGCCGCCCTCGCTCGTGCGCACGGGGAACCAGCCGCTGACGCCGCCCCGCTCGTCTCCCACCGCGAGTGTGACTTCCCCCTGCAGCAGGCCCAGTGCGGTGACGGCTCGCCGATCCGCGAAGGCGGGCAGGCGGTCCAACAGGCGCACATCGTCCAGGTCGCGAATATCCCAGCGCAGCAGATAGCCGTTGCTCGTGGCGGCATACAGCGTGTCGCCGGCGCTGGCCAGGATCAGGGCCGTGACCCGGCCGGGCAACGGTTCGGAGATCTCGGTGGAAATCGCTTCGCTGCTCTGGCCGCCCAGCAGGTTGGTGGTCAGCACCTGCTTGTGGATGGCGATGCGATTGCCGGGCAGCACGCTGGCCTGGGTCATGCCCGCATCCGGATGGAAGCGCGCGCTGCTCAGTTCCGGCACCGGCTCACCCGGCCGGGCTTGGCGCTCGGCCAGGATTTCCACCCGATTGCCGATGGTGCGGTGCCCCGCCTCGTCGAACCGTGGCAGGAACTCCACGCGCACCACGCTCAGTGAACCGTCATTCCAGAGGAGGCCGTAGGCCAGCTCGCCGTGAGCGTCTACTTGGATGACGCGTCTGGCTGATGCGGACGGCGGCGCGACGGGGCGGCGGACCAATTCCCGGCCCCCCACCGTATCGAAAAAGGTGAACGCGCCGTCTTCTTTCAGCACGAAGGCCGTCTCGAGATACGGATCCAGACCCACCGCCATCGGCCGTGCGGGCGCCTCCTGCCGCGGCAGCGGCAGGCTGGAGAAGCTGTCGACCGAGGGCGGCAGGAACAGCGGGATCGCCACTTGGGCGATCAGCACCAGGATGCCCAGCACGCAGACGATCACCAGCATAGCGCTGCCCGTGATCACCCAGCCGGCGATCCGGTCGCGGCGTCGCACTTTTCGGATCAACCGCGGGTCCATCGCCTCTTCTCCACTCACTGACGAGGATTACGCCGCAGTTTGACGCATACCAAGTCGCACTCAAAGATTAATTTGTGACGGGATTTCGTTGGAACCTCACCCTCCGAATCGCTTGCAGGCTCGCGTTACTCCCTTGCTGGCTCGCATTGAAACGCGAGACCCGCAGCGAGAAACGCGAGACTCGCAGCGAGAAACGCGAGACTCGCAGCGAGAAACGCGAGACTCGCAGCGTTTCACTCAAGCAACAATCACTTCTTTTTGAACGCGCCTTACTATCAATTG